>CAYMXG010000055.1:0-10793 GCA_964394115.1 uncultured Enterobacteriaceae bacterium
ATCGTCCCGACATTCACATGCGGCTTCGTACGTTGAAATTTTTCCTTGGACATGGGGGCGTCTCCTCGTGATGGCAGAAGCTGTCAAACGCAAAATACCCGGTGAAGAGTCTCAACTTTGGAGCCCATAATCGGAATCGAACCGATGACCTCTTCCTTACCAAGGAAGTGCTCTGCCGACTGAGCTATATGGGCTAAAAAGACAGTTACAAGTGACAAGTCATAAGTCACAAGGTCATCGCCACGGAACCGAACTTGCTTGGAAATCATATTTTGGCTCCGCCTTTACTGGTAACTTGTGACTCGTAACCTATGACTCTGTTTTCTGGAGCGGGTGATGGGAATCGAACCCACGTCATCAGCTTGGAAGGCTGAGGTTCTACCATTGAACTACACCCGCAATGGGCCTTCCCTGCCTCGAGTTCACTGGTATCGCGCAAACCGGGTCCGGATTCCAGACAGCAACACAAAAAGTGAAAAGTCCAAAGTTAAAAGATGACTGCGCGACCCCTTTTCACTTTTACCTTTGTACTTTTCACTCTGGTGGAGGGGGTAGGATTCGAACCTACGAAGGCATGGCCAGCAGATTTACAGTCTGCCCCCGTTGACCGCTTGGGTACCCCTCCAAAAATGCAAGCCGAGCATTTTCATTGATGGGTAGTGTACTGTCAACAATAAGCTATTGTTTTTCAGCCGCCTTTACGTAAAACGCTCCCGGATACCGCATCCCGTATTTCTGTGGGTCCGACGGCCCCTCCCAGTGCGCCAGGAATGAAGTAGTCGACACCTTTGGGGAAGTACCGGCGTGCCTGCAGCAGAGTCCGGGCCGGGGGTCGTCCCGACGGGTTCGCGCTGGTGGAGACCAATGGTCCACCGCGGCCAGTCAAATACTGGACCATGGGATGCGCGCTTTGGCGAATCGCGAGTCCTGACTGTCCCCCTGTCAACCATTGGGGGGCGTGCGGAGAAGCAGGTATGACCCAGGTTACCGGTCCTGGCCACGTGGTATTCCAGATCTCCGGGGCGACGCGGCGCAAATCCAGCAATCCTTTCACCTGAGCAAGAGAACTTATCAATATAATCAATCCCTTATGATACCCTCGGCCCTTGAGGCGAAGCACCTTTTCTACCGCTTCAGGGTCATCGAAGCGACACCCCAGGCCGAAGACCCCTTCCGTGGGATAAATAATGACTCCGCCACCGGCCAAGGCCCGGCAAGCGCAGCGCAAATGCCAGGTACCTGCCACGCGCCGTTACTACGCCAAGGGGGGCGACTTTGATTTGGCAGCCGCTTTGCGGGGCTTACCTGCCGATTTTCTCGGCGCAGCCTTGCGCTTGGGCGCCGCAGCTTCTGCGCTGGCCAGTAAAAGTGCCTCCGCTTCCGCCTGGGTAATATCCGCAGGCTCCCGATCCTTTGGTATTCGCGCCTTGTGCTTCGCATCCGTGATGTACGCACCGAAGCGCCCGTTGATTATTTCAATCTCGGTGCCGGGGAAGTGCTTGATTCGCTTGGCCAGGTCGGAGAGTTTCTTCTCGCTGATCAATTCCAGCGCCCGATCCAGCGACACCTTGTAGGGATCGTCGTCCTTTTTTAATGATGCGAATTTGCCTCCAAATCGCACATAGGGGCCAAATCGTCCAACATTTACGACGATTTCCTGCCCATCGGCGGTTTGCCCCAGCGCCCGCGGGAGTAAAAAGAGGTCCAACGCCTCCTGCAATGTAAGCGTATCAATGCGTTGGCCCGGACGCAGCCCTGCAAACCGGGGTTTATCCGGGTCGTCCTTTGTGCCAATTTGGGTGAACGGACCATAACGCCCCATCCGCACCGACACCTGCAAACCGGACTTGGGGTCCACGCCAAGGATCCGCGCCTGCGTCACTTCGCTGCGGCTGACATTCAATTCCTTATCCTTCAACGTCTCGGAAAACGGGCGCCAGAATGCTTCCAGCAACGGGATCCACTCCTTTTCTCCGCGCGAAACCGCATCCAGCTCGTCTTCCAGGCGGGCGGTAAAATCGTAATCTACATAGTCTTTGAAATGGGCGGTGAGAAAACGATTTACGATCCTGCCCACTTCCGTCGGCGAAAAACGCTTCTTGTCGAAATCCACGTACTCGCGCTGTCGCAGAGTTGAAATGATTGAGGCGTAGGTGGAAGGCCGGCCGATACCGCGCTCTTCCAGCGCCTTGACCAGGCTGGCCTCGGTATACCGGGGAGGCGGCTCGGTGAAATGCTGCTCGGCCCTGACTTCACTCAGTTTCAGCACGTCGCCCTGGGCTAGCGGTGGCAGTTTTACCTCGTTCTCACTTTCTTCCTTGCCGTTTTCATCAGAACTTTCCTGGTATACGGTCATGAACCCCGGTTCCGCCACGGTTGAACCGCTGGCACGGAATACATTTCCCTTCCCGCACTCAAGGTCCACCGAGACGGTGTCGATGACGGCGTGATTCATCTGCGACGCCACGGTTCGTTTCCAGATCAGCTCATACAAACGAAACTGTTCGGGGCTGAGTTTGTCCTTCAACTGCCGCGGTTTGCGAAAAGCAGAAGTGGGACGGATTGCCTCGTGTGCCTCCTGGGCATTCTTGGAAGTGGTCTTGTATTGGCGCGCATGCGCTGGCAATAGTCCCTGCCCATACTCCGAGGTAATGAATTCCCGAATCTCGTGCAGTGCGTCCTTCGCCAGGGTCACGGAATCTGTACGCATATACGTGATCAAGCCCACCGCGCCTTCTCCGACATCAATACCCTCATACAACTGCTGCGCCACGCGCATGGCTTTTTGCGCAGTGAATCCCAGCTTGCGCACTGCTTCCTGCTGCAGGGTCGAAGTTATGAACGGTGGTGAGGGCTGGCGCTTGCGTTGCTTCTTCTCCACTCCGGACACCACCAGCTTCCCGTTCGCGGTGTCAGCCAACGACTTGCGGGCCGCTTCCGCCGCCTTCCCGTCCTCAATGCTGAACTGGGTCATTTTCTCGCCGGCCAGTTGGGTAAGACGGCCGATGAACGGAGTTTGCGCATGAGCTACGTCCGCTTCAATGGTCCAATACTCGCGGCGCTTGAAGCGCTCTATTTCCTCCTCGCGTTCGGCGATCATCCGCAACGCCGGGCTCTGCACGCGTCCGGCGGACAAACCGCGCTTGATCTTCTTCCATAACAACGGAGACAGATTGAAACCAACCAGGTAATCAAGCGCGCGGCGCGCCTGCTGGGCATTGATTAGTTCCGTGGACAATTTGCGTGGATGCGCCATGGCCTCCAGAATCGCCGACTTGGTAACCTCGTGGAACACTACGCGCTTTACCGGCTTTCCATCGAGTACGCCGCGCTCCTTCAATATCTCATGCAGATGCCAGGAAATTGCCTCGCCTTCGCGATCCGGGTCAGTCGCGAGATACAGCACATCCGCCGTCCGCATTGCCTTGGCGATGGCATCGACAGACTTGGCATTTTTCTCTATGACCTCGTAGCGCATTTCAAACCCATGCTCCGGATCCACTGCGCCGGACTTCGGCTGCAGATCCCGGACATGCCCATATGACGCCATGACCTTGTAGCCCGGGCCGAGATAGCGGTTCAGCGTCTTGGCCTTGGCGGGTGATTCGACGATTACCAAAGAATCCGACATGCGATGAAGCTTCCTTGAGTTGGGGGTGAACTTCCTTAACTATTGCGTGGAGATCAGGGCAGGCTTAATGCAACACGGCGTACATGTCGTCCATGACCAAATCCTCCATCCACGCTACACTGGACTCCCGGCCCGGGAGATTTAGCAAAACCATCAACACAATCCATTTGAGCTGGTGCAGATCCACCTCATCAAATTGCAACGCCATCACCCGGTCCATGACCATTTCGCGCTCGACAGGCGACAGCACCTGGGCCTGCTCCAGAAACAACAGGAATCCCCGGCATTCCGCGTCAAGCTTTTCCATTTCTTCCGCGTTGAACACCCGCAGCGAGACATGGGCGGCAGGCTCATGTCCGGTCGCCGCTTCCCGCAACGAGGCCAGGCCGTCAAGCCATTCCAGGGCACGCGTCACCTGTCGCTCCTCGAATCCGGCCTCAAGCAATCCGATGCGAACTGAGTCTGCGTTTGTGTCCACGTCGGCATCATCGTCAACGTGACTGTCAAACAGGTACATAAGCACATCCATTACGGTTTGCTTCATTAGGCGACTCTGAATTTATCTCCGCACTACCCTGCCACCAGGCAGGAATTCGATATGTCCACTGATTTCCAGACTGGACAGGAGGGAGGCCGTGATTCCAGCAGCCAGTCCCGTCTGGTCAACAAGCTCATCCATGGCAATGGGTCCGAATCCTATATTATCAAGCAGCAGTCTGCAGCGTTCGTCAAGACCTCCGCCTTCACATCGTCCCTGTGACAGTGTTTTGGATACAACCGCCGCGCAGCCTGCAAGTTCCCGAATCTCTTCAAGAATGTCATCAATGCCGGCGACCAGTTTTGCCCCCTGTTTAATTAAATGATGACAGCCTTGCGCCATGGGATTTTTTATTGATCCAGGAATGGCAAACACCTCCCGCCCTTGAGCTGCGGCGAGGCCGGCGGTGATCAGGGAACCGCTGCGCCGCGCCGCCTCGACCACCAGCGTACCCAGGGAAAGCCCGCTGATGATCCGGTTGCGGCGCGGAAAGTTCACCGCCAGCGGCGGCATGCCGACGCCGAACTCGGTGATTACCGCGCCTTGTTCCGCGATGCGCTGCGCCAACCCTGTATTGCGCCGCGGATAAACCTGATCAAGACCGCATCCCAGCACCGCAATCGTCACTCCGCCGGCATCCATGGCGCCGACATGCGCATGCGTATCAATACCCAGCGCCAACCCGCTGGTTATGCCGATGCCAATGCGGGCAAGTTCCCCGGCAAACTGCCGTGCCTGGCGCACACCATCCGGAGATGGATTCCTCGATCCCACAACCGCGAGCTGAGGCATGCGCAATGCCGCCGCCTGACCCCGCACAAATATCACCGGGGGAGGATCCGGAATGTTACGTAGCAGGTCGGGAAAATAACGATCAGCAAAGGTCAGGATGGAGCCGCCACCGGTGTCCAGCCAGCGCAGATCGGATTCCACGCCGGCCCAGTTCGGCGCGGTAAGATACTCACTTAGCCCGGGGTCAACCCCGGTCCATGCCATGCTGCGGGGATCATCGAACCACCTGGCAATTAATCCGGGTGCGGTTGACAGTGCTGCAAGCAGCGGCGGCGAAACGGCGGGTCCATGCGCCAGCGCCAGCCAGCAGGACAGATCCGGTGCGGACATTGCGTCTTCCATGACGGCACTCCGTGGATGATCAAAACGAAATTGCCCCGGTGTGCTTTCGCACACCGGGGCATCAGAGCATAACGCAGATGACCGGCCTGCCAAAAGCCGGTTAAATCACCTCTACAGGTTGCGCACAGCGTCACTCAATTTGAGTGCGCTAGTGACCTCCATTACCAAGGCATAGCTGATCTCCGGGAAGGTGCGAAATACCATGATCACGCCGGAATATTCTTCCGGCAGCGCCATCTCGGGGCCGTGGTGTTTCGTCAGGGCCAACCATTCCTTCAATGCGTCATCATCCTGGCGGCTCGCAACATCATCCGTCACCACCTTGCCGCTTTGAAACACGCCAAGGACATTACCCACTTCCAAGCCGTTCTTGGCACCAACATCCAGCACCACTACCTGGTACTGGCCAATCTGAGACAGACCATCAATCACGGAAATAATCGAGCCTTCCACACTCGTTGTGGGTGCCCGCGGAATAAAGTCCGAACTGACCTCCGCCTTGGACTGGGGCACGAGTCGATCGCCTTCCAGCACTTCCCGATCTGAATGGGTGATGGTCATCGTTGCCGGATCGCCGAATTTCTCAACCCTGGCATCGCCAACGTACAACGCCTCGTAACCGAGGATGCGACCATCTGATTTGCCGCGGTACGCAGGGCCTTTGCGATACAGCGTGTAACGACGATCGGCGCCGTCACCTCCGGAGAGTCCCTTGACATAGACCCGGCTGCCGGTACCGTTGACCAGGTGCTGATCGTAGCTGGACACAACGTATGGCCACGTATCCATTTCCCCCTCATTCATTACCAGGGGTCGGGTCAGGAACTCGCGGATGGCTTCAATCGGAATGGTGGGGATGGCATCATCGCGCGCCTCGGTGCGGACTTCGGGCGACATTTTCACGTTGCGACCCTGACCACCGCTGGTAACACTGAGCACGGGAGAACCATCTTCGTAAGTCAGGCTGACCACGTCGCCCGGATAGATCAGATTCGGATCGGCGATCTGCGGATTTCCCTTCCAGATCTCCGGCCAGCGCCAGGGCTGAGTCAGGAAACGCCCGGAAATTCCCCAGAGCGTATCGCCCTTCTCCACGACGTATTTTTCGGGGCTGTCCGGGTTGACCTGTACCACATCGGCGAAAGTCAGCGCGGGGGCAATCAACAATACAAATGACAGTGAAATTTTATTAAGCATGGCCGGTACCTTACGGATAATCCTTAATGTAGATTAGCAAAAAATGGTGCCGAATGTCATGGTGCTGATATATCCTGCGGCAAAATCAGCTTGATAATGGATTTTCCTTTATACTATCAGTAGCTTACCGATTCTATGGCAGGATAATCATGAGCCTTTTACCCGTTTTGCATTTCCCGGATCCACGCCTGCGCAAGCAGGCCAAGCCGGTTGTGACCATTGACACCTCCGTTCGCACCCTCGCAGATGACATGCTCGAAACCATGTATGCCGAGCGCGGCATCGGACTGGCCGCAATCCAGGTAAACATCCAGCTCGGGGTGGTAGTAATGGACCTGTCCGAAGAACGGAATCAGCCCCGGGTGTTTATCAATCCGGAGATACTCTCCCGCGAAGGCAGCGGTGAAGGTCAGGAGGGATGTCTTTCCGTCCCGGACTTTTACGAAAAAGTCCCGCGCGCCGAACGGGTCACGTACCGGTATCAGGAGTTGGACGGCAAACGGATTGAGGCCACGGCAGACGGGCTGCTGGCAGTGTGCCTGCAGCACGAGATCGATCACCTGAACGGCAAGCTGTTCATCGATTACCTGTCACCACTCAAGCGCCAGCGCCTGCGCAAAAAGATCGAAAAATCCGAACGGGAACCGGTGCCGGTCCTGTGACAAGCAAGCACCACAAACTGGTGAGCGTCGCCCCTATCAGGCTAAAACGGGCGTGAACGAGACGTTGGCGCGCGGGTCAAAAGTCCGGTCGGATTCGCAATTCGCGCCGTGTCGGCCCGGGCAATAAAATTGCGATGGTCTCCGATACCGGCCTGCGCATCGCGTTTGCAGGAACCCCCGATCTCGCCGCTGCGGTTTTGCAGCATATCCTCGACTCCCGGCGCTACACCATTACCCAGGTCTTTACCCGGCCGGATCGGCCTGCTGGCCGCGGCCGGCATCTGACACCAGGTCCGGTCAAGCAACTGGCGCTGCAACACGGTCTCGCCGTGGAGCAACCACTTCGCCCCGGTGATATGGATCCGCAGGGACTCCTCCGCAACACCGATGTGCTGCTGGTTGCGGCCTACGGTATGTTGCTGCCCACCGGCATTCTGCAGCGGGCACGCCATGGCGCCATCAACGTGCACCTGTCGCTGCTGCCGCGCTGGCGCGGCGCGGCGCCCATTCAGCGTGCCATCCAGGCCGGGGACGAACTGACCGGGATAACCATCATGCAAATGGATGCCGGCCTGGACACCGGGCCGATACTTCTGCAGCAATCCTGTCCGATATTTCCGGACGATACCTCCGCGTCATTACAGGATCGTTTGACGCCCGTGGGGGCGGAGTGTGCCTTGCGTGCTATTGAACTGATTGCCGCCGGGAAAATCACCGTCACACCCCAGGATGCTGCGCTGGCTTGCCATGCGCGGAAGATTGACAAACACGAGGCACAGGTGGATTGGCGCAATCCCGCGGTCCAATTGGCACGCATGGTTCGCGCGTTCAATCCGTGGCCAGTGTGCCACACGGTGCTGGGTGACACGCAATTGCGCCTCTGGCGCGCGCAACCACTGGCGATACCTCCACCTGCAGGTTGCAAGGTGCCCGGGACCCTTTGCGCATTCACCCCGGCCGGTATCGATGTGGCAACCGGCAGCGGAATGTTGAGGCTGACGGAAATCCAGGTACCGGGACGTAAACCAAATATGGCTCATGATTTTTTCAATGCCCATCGCGACTGGGTGCGTCCCGGCATGGTCGCGACGTGATGCATGAGCGCCCGTGTCGCTGCCATTCATAGCGTTGTCGAAGTCCTGGAACACGGCAAATTGCTTGATGACGCGCTGCCGCCTGCAGTCACCGGCCTGTCGGCCCGTGATCGCGCGCTGGCACAGGAACTCAGTT
The DNA here is from genome assembly GCA_964394115.1 of uncultured Enterobacteriaceae bacterium. Lineage (GTDB taxonomy): Bacteria > Pseudomonadota > Gammaproteobacteria > Eutrophobiales > Eutrophobiaceae > 2-02-FULL-61-13. Next base: position 8,393 of record CAYMXG010000055.1, read on the forward strand.
ACGGCGTGCTGCGCTGGTACCACCGCTTTCTGCCCGTGGTAGACCGGCTGCTGCACCGTCCGATGAATCCGGGCGACCTTGATCTCAAGGTGCTGCTGCTGGTGGCGTTGCATGAAATGGAGCACTTGCGCACGCCAGACCATGCTGCCGTCTCGGAGGCCGTGGCAGGGACCAGGTTGCTGGGAAAACCCTGGGCCTCCGGACTCGTAAATGCGCTGCTGCGTCGCTTTCAGCGGGAGCGTGTGCAACTGCTGGCTGAAGTCCTGAAGGACCCCATCGCCCGCCTTGCGCAACCGCGGTGGCTGTTGGAAGAGATGCAGCGTGACTGGCCTGGGCATTGGGAACAAATCCTGCTGCACAGCAATGAACGTCCGCCCATGGATGTGCGGGTAAATTCGGGCCGCTGTACGCGCGCGCAGTATGTGCAGGAGTTGTCCGCTGCGGGCATCGACTCGCACAACTCCCCGCTGGCGGAATCTGGGGTACGCCTGGCGACCCCGGTCAATGTGCAGGACCTGCCTGGGTTTGAGCGGGGTCTGGTCACGGTGCAGGATGGTGCGGCGCAACTGGCCGCCCCACTGCTGGACCCGCAGGCAGGCGAACGCGTGCTGGATGCCTGTGCCGCGCCGGGCGGGAAGGCGACCCACATACTGGAGTACTGTCCCGGGATCAGTGGGTTGGTGGCGGTGGACCGGGGCGCGGATCGTGTGGCATTGCTGGCGACAAGCCTGCGCCGCCTGCAGCTATCCGCCACCATCATCGATGCTGATGCCAGAACCCCCACGCAATGGTGGGATGGCCGATCGTTTGACCGCATTTTGCTGGACGCCCCTTGCAGCGCCACCGGCGTGATCCGGCGCCACCCGGACATCAAGGTTTTGCGCCAGGCAGAACAACTGCCGAAGCTGGAGCAATTACAGGCGGCGCTGCTGGATGCGCTCTGGCCCCTGCTGACCCCAGGCGGGAGGCTGTTATATGTCACCTGTTCCCTGCTGCACCGGGAAAATGACCGGCAGATTGAAAAATTCTCAAGCAAACATAAAGATGTGCGCGTGCTGTCCATCTCTGCAGCGTGGGGCACCGCAACGAACTGTGGCAGGCAGACCCTGCCGTCCCTGGATGATGCCGACGGCTTCTACTATGCGCTGCTTGAACGGCTTTAGACCGAATCCAGGCGCTTGCATTCGCGCACTGGCATGCGGCCTGCTGTTGCTGTCATTTGGCGCGGTAAAGGCCGAATCCGACGACGCGATGGAAGTGCTTTCCGCCGCCAGTAATGTATACGAGGGCTGGCACGTGCTCGATGCCTCGATCCGATTTGCCTTCGACGATGAACTGTTCGTGGCGCTGGAGCACGGCGTACAACTTAACATTGATGTGTTGGTGGAGGTCCGGCGCCAGCGCAAGTGGCTCTGGGACCCGGTGATCAGCAGCCATCGCCTGGGCTTCACGCTTCAGCATCATCCGCTTACCGGCGCCTACGTGGTGACCGAGCCGATCGCGAGGACCCGGCACGAATTCCCTGATGCGCGCGAGGCATTGAAGTTTCTCGGTACGATTCGCAATTACCACCTGTTGAATGCGGGCTTGCTGACCCAGGGCGAAACCTACGACGGGTATATCAAGGCGCGCTTGAATATCGATGCGCTGCCGGCGCCGCTGCAGCCGGTTGCCTACGTATCGCGCAAATGGCGCGTGGAAAGCGCCTGGTTGAAATGGAGTCTGACTGAACCATGACCCGCGGCGAGCGCAACATGTTGGCTGCCGGGACCGTGCTGTTCCTGTTCATGCTGGCGTCACTGCTTGCGCTCGGTTCGGCCATGCAGAATTCGACGCGCTTTGGCGATCTGTATGCCCCATTGCTGGTGTTCACCGCCATCGGCCTGCTCATCCTGATCACTCTTATCGGCGTAAACCTGCGCAACCTGGTGGTTCAATTCCGCAAGCGCACCCCCGGCAGCCGCATGACCGTGCGCATGGTGACGTTGTTTTCGATCCTGGCGCTGACACCCGTGATAATCGTTTATTACTTCTCCCTGGACTTTCTGCATAGAGGCATCGATAACTGGTTTGACGTTCGCGTAGAACAGGCACTGAACGATTCCCTGGAGTTGAGTCAACTGTCACTGGAATTGCGCATGAAGGAAGTACTGCGCCAGTCCCAGCAGATAGCGCAGGAATTGTCCGTTTTCACCAACGCTGCAGTTCCGTTCGAGATAGACGGATTCCGTTCACGCAGTGGCGCTGCCGAACTCACGGTTCTGAGCCGTCAAGGGACGTTTATTGCATCCAGCAGCGGGGACACTGCCATCCTCATGCCGGCGCGACTGGAGGAGCGGATCCTGTTCCAGGTGCAGCAGGGAAATAATTATGTCGGTCTGGACTCGGTTGCCGGCGCCGG
>CAYMXG010000056.1:0-1115 GCA_964394115.1 uncultured Enterobacteriaceae bacterium
CGGTGCTGACTGACCCAGTCTGATCCCTGGCTGACCAGCCCCTGCTGGATGCGATGATAGGCCTCCCAGTCGTCATTGCCGGCAATGGACGCGGGCGAAAAGATCAGGTGGTTATAAAACGCGGCGCGCTCCAGCATCTCCTCCGGTGCGCCTTTCAGGCGGAAGGTCCATGTTTCCTGGAGCGTCCGATCCACCGCCAACGGGCGGTAGACGCGAATACTTTGTAATGCACACTTGAATGTCATGCCGGGATATATGATTGTGTTGTGCCGCTGCACCGCCAGGATGCGGCGGGTCTGCTCGACGCCATAACGCTGCTCCATGGCGCGCAGGTAGGCCGGGATTTCCGGATAGGCCGAATGGATGCTGACATTGCCGCCCGAATAGGTGTGACCATTGCCGCACACAGTTTGCCCGATCCGGTCGAAAAATTCGTAGCCGCCGCCGAAGGGTTCCAGCATCGTGATAGCCATGGGCGCCGGGTCATCGCCGAGGTCGCGCCAGGCCATGCGCGCCGCTTGGTACACCGACTGATGGGTCACCATGGAATGCAGATTGTCACTGACATTTTCCAGCAGAATCTTCCAGTTTGCGTCATGCAGATAGCGCAGGCAGCCACCGATGATTTCGATCTCTCCCTCCGGGGAACGCTCCACGGCATTGTCGAAAGTAGCCCGGGTGGCGCCGAGCCAGGCTTCCAGCTCCGGCACCTCCGCGCTCATGCTGGCGAAGACAAAACCGCGGTAGCTGGTGACCCGTGGCAACGCGCGCAGATTGGCCTCCTCGTGTCCGGGACCGAATCCGCAACCCGCATAACCCTGCGGCAGGGGCACGTTCTGCAACGTGCCGTCCGTGGCGTAGGTCCAGCCGTGATAGGCGCAGCGCAGCATCTCCGCCTTGCCACAGGTGTCACCCACGAGCATGGTGCCCTTGTGGGCGCAGCGGTTGTAAAACACATGCACGCGCCCATCCGTGTGCCGGATCATCAGCACCGGTTGGCGTGCCAGCGTGGTGGCAAAATAATTCCCCGGTTGCGGAACCTGGCTTTCGTGTCCCACGTACAACCAGGTACGCCGCCAGAGCCGTTCCATCTCCAGTTCGAAGATTTCCGGATC
>CAYMXG010000056.1:1215-10671 GCA_964394115.1 uncultured Enterobacteriaceae bacterium
ACAACCAGGTACGCCGCCAGAGCCGTTCCATCTCCAGTTCGAAGATTTCCGGATCGATGTACACGCGTTTGTGGACCCGGTTGGTCTGCACCAGTTCCTGCGGCCGTTGTATGGTTTCGGACCGGGCACTCATGGCACAGGCTCGGACATTCCCAACAGGATCGTGGTCGTGCAGTGATAAACATTGGTGCTGGCGCCGGCGCACCAGTTGATATTGTTGCTCTTGGCGGGGTAGTAAACCGGCCGGTCACCCTCGTTGCGGCCGCACATGCAACGGTTGCAGGTGCTTTTCCCGCAGCAATCGTTGTAGGCGATGATGTAGTCCCTGCCGTCGGACGGATCCCGGCAGGTCCCGATCCACGTGGTCGTCGCCATCTCGGTACCGGGCGGGCAACTGGTGGAACTGCCGCCGCAGCAACCGCACAGAAAACCATCCATGCCGCAGTTGCGCCAGTACTCACATTGCATTGGATCCTGGGTGGGGTCGGCGGCGCCAGATTTCGGCACTTTCGCCGCATCGGCCCGTGCCACGGGTAACAGCGGGATACCGGCCGCGCCCACCAGCGCCGCGCCGATTAAAGTCAGGAGACTGCGCCGCGACGTGTGCCTGGCCACGAAGCGGGAGAAATGCGCGAAGGACCGGTCGAGATTTTTCAAGGCGCGTACCTGGTTGACTTCACTTTCCCGGCACCACAGGCGGTTGCCAGGGCAATTGCACCAGCGCCGGCGTCATGCCGACCTCGCTGATGCTGCGCAGATGGCGTCCGTCCGCGGCGGCGTATACATCCAGGTGCGATGCAAGCATGTCTACGGCCACCAGCACGGCATCCGCGTCCTGACTCACGCCGATGGCGACGGCCGCATGTTCAAGGGCGATGCGCTGCAACCGTTTCCGGGTGGCTACCTCGTACACCCACACCTCGGTGCCGGGATCCTTGTAGGTATCCGGACCACCCTGGTGCATGAGTACAAACAGCCGGCCGGTGGGTACGTGCACGGCGCTGCCCTGGTATCCGCTGATACGCCAGTTCTCACCGCGCTCCTTTTCCGTCATCAGGGACCACACCTTGCCGCCCTTGATGGTATTCCCCGTGAACTCCAATGGGTACAGGTTCCCGTCCAGCGACGGGAATAGCCACCCACTGCCGAACCGCGCACCGTTGTCGGCGATGAAATCGCCTTCCGCGTCGAAAAGCTTTTCCACGCGCGACTGCGAGGATAACGAACCCTCCAGGTTCAATTCTGTCACCAGCGCGCCACCGTTGAAACAGAGCGAAAAGAACGTGCGGGCGCCGGCCGGGAAAGCCAGGCTGCAGCCGGGAATGCCGATTTCCCCAACAAACTTCCGGGCGCCGGTGTCGACTATGCTGAGGGTCGTGGCCGGTGTCAGGTTGAACACCGCCATGAAGCGGCCATCGTCGGTGAGTGCGGAATCGTTCAGACGCGGAATGGTGGACGCGCGTTTCGGCGGCAACGGGATCTCGGCCTTGAATGACAGTGTCGCCGGGTCATAGACGCTCACGACATCGGTGCGCACACCGCGTGTATGCCGGCTGTAATAGGTCTCCGCCGAATAAATCTCGCGGTAGGCGGGCGGCAATGCGAAGGCGACGAACGAGTAGCCGGTATTCAGGGTCCCCAACGCTCTGCCGCTGTCCACATCAAACAGGTAGGCGCGCCCGTCCGGCATGGAACCCAGATTTGCATCCAGCACCCAGACCCAGTGCGGCCCCGGCGATTCCGCCAATCGCTCCACCTTCCCGGTTGAATCGATCTGGTGCAGCGGACCCAGACCCGGATCTCCGGCGCTGCTTACGGAAGGGACCGCAAGCAAGAGTCCGGCCACAACCGCTGAATAACCGGTACATGACTTCCTGGCCAATCTATGTCCCAACTTTCGGTTCACAGTAATAAACCCGCCGCTTCCGGATCTTGCCCTGTTCGAACTGCATCACGTCCGCAAACGGCACGCTAATCACCATGCCGTCCTGCCGCGTGGCGTTGAACCGTCCCCAGCACACACCATTACTGCCCTCGACCGCCATGGACTCGATCTGGTGCTCGCCTTTGCGGATGGGCCGGACGTCCTTGTAGTAAGTCATGATGGCATCGCGGCCGCGCATCGGCCGGTACCCGCTGACCTCGTAGTCGCCCTGCGGATGAATCAGGGATTCCACCACTCCCCAGTCCGCAGCGTCTATGGCGCGCAACAACATCCGCATGATGGTGTGGATGGGATTGGGCGTGGGCGTGGACATGATCGGGACCCTGCGCTGCCTGCTGCCCGGCGGGGATCCAATTTTCAATCAACCGTGATGTTGACCGGCTGAACTTTCCAGATTTCCTCGCAGTATTCGCGTATGGCACGGTCGGAGGAAAACCTGCCGGCCCGGGCCACATTCAGGATCGACATGCGCGCCCACCGTTCCACATCAGCATAGGCGCGCGCCGCCGCGTCCTGGCATTCGACATAGGACTGGTAGTCGGCGAACAGAAGGTAAGTGTCGTGATACAGGAGTGCGTCCACCAGCGGCCGGAACAGGCTGCTGTCCCCGGCGGAGAAATGCCCGCTGGCAATCAAATCAATGACCGCCTTGAGCGCCGCATTACTCTCATAATGTTCGCGCGGGCGATACCCCGCTGCCTGGGTGGCCCGGACTTCATCCACATTGAGCCCGAACAGGAAGAAATTCTCCGCACCCACCGCCTCGCGGATCTCGACATTGGCGCCGTCGAGTGTGCCGATGGTCACGGCCCCGTTCAACACGAATTTCATGTTTCCCGTGCCCGAGGCCTCCATGCCGGCAAGCGAGATCTGCTCGGAAAGGTCAGCCGCCGGGTAGATGAGCTGGCCTTGCTTGACGGTGAAATTCGGCAGGAACGCAACGCGCATGCGCTTGTTTACGTCCGTGTCCCTGTTTACAACATCGGCAACCGAGTTGATCAGCTTGATGATGCGCTTGGCCATGAAATACCCGGGCGCCGACTTGCCCGCGAACAGGAACGCGCGCGGCGGCGCGTCAAATCCAGGATCGCGCTTGAGCCGCAGATAGTGGGTGATCATGTACAGCACGTTCAGGTGCTGGCGCTTGTACTCATGGATGCGCTTGGCCTGAATATCGAACAGCCAGCCCGGGTCCAGATCGATCCCGGTCTCGGCGCGCACGTACGCGACAAGCCGTGCCTTGTTGGCGTATTTGACCTCGCGCCAGCGCTTGCGAAACTCCGCATTCCCGGCCAGCGGCTCCAATCCCCGCAACTCTTCTGCGCGGCTGATCCAGCCGGTGCCGATATGCGCACTGATCAGTTCGCTGAGATCGGGATTGGCGAGCAGCATGAAACGCCGCGGCGTCACGCCATTGGTCATATTGGTGAACCGCTCCGGCCACAGTTCGAAAAAGTCGCGCAGCACGCTGCTCTTGAGCAACTCGCTATGCAGCCGTGCGACGCCATTGATGGAATGTGATCCGACGCAGGCCAGATTCGCCATGCGCACGCGTTTTTCGCCGGCTTCATCGATCAGCGACATTCGCGCGACGCGCGCGTCATCGCCCGGAAAGCAAGTCCGAACGTGCTCCAGAAAATGCCAGTTTATCTCGCAGATGATCTCGAGGTGCCGCGGCAGAAGTGAACGGAACAGCGGCAGCGGCCAGGTCTCGAGGGCCTCCGGCAACAAGGTGTGATTAGTGTAGCCGAAGGTGCGCTGCGTGATGTCCCACGCCTCATCCCACTTGAGCAGGTGGTCATCCACCAGGATGCGCATGAGTTCGGCCACGGCGATGGATGGATGCGTGTCGTTAAGCTGCGCGGCGTACTTCTCATGCAGGCTGCGGATATCCGCACCGGCTCCCTGCATGTGGATGCGGACCATGTCGCGCAACGAACAGGATACGAAAAAGTACTGCTGCGCCAGGCGCAGGGATTTTCCCACCGTCTGCTCGTCGTTCGGGTACAGCACCTTGGAGATTGTCTCCGAGCGGATCTTTTCGTTGACCGCACCGATGTAGTTCCCGGTGTTGAAGGCCTGGAGGTCGAACGACTCCACTGCCTCGGCGGTCCACAATCGCAGCAGGTTGGCGGTGTCCACGCCAAATCCCAGTATCGGCGTGTCAAAGGCCACGCCCCGCACCTCGCGATCGGGGAGCCATTGCACCCGGTAGCGTCCCTGTTCGTCGGTATAAGCCTGCGTATGACCACCGAGCTTTACATTGAAAGCAATGGTGGGCCGGGGAATCTCCCACGGATTGCCGAAACGCAACCACTTGTCCGTGCGCTCGACCTGCCAGCCTTCGCGGATCTCCTGATCAAATATGCCGAATTCGTAGCGGATCCCGTAACCGATCGCGGGAACCTGCAGCGTCGCCAGCGACTCCATGTAACAGGCCGCCAGGCGGCCGAGGCCGCCGTTGCCGAGTCCCGGCTCCTCCTCAAACTCGATTAACCGGTCAAGGTCGAGGCCAAGCTCCTGCAAAGCCTGCCGCACCTGCCCGGCGATGCCGAGATTAAGCAGGTTGGCGCCGAGGTGCGGTCCCAGCAGGAACTCCGCCGATATGTAGCAGACAGTGCGCGCGGCCTTCTTCTTGAATGTCTGCGCGCTGCGCACCCAGTGTTTGAGCAGCCGGTCGCGCACCGTGTAGGCCAGCGCCTGGTAATAATCGTTGTCGCTGGCCACCTCGGGAAAGCGCGCCTGTATGTAAAACAGGTTGTCGATAAGATCGCGCTTTATCGCCTCGACGCTGTAGCCGGTCCTGATCGACTCATCGACCGGCGCCGCGACCTTTCCCGCCCCCTTTTTCATTTTCCTCTCCGCAACAGTTTTCCACCGGTGACAACTGCGACAGCCCGGCAATCCGCGCCGCCCTATGGCCTCACAATCAAGGTACGGCTGACGATCCCCTGCGCCTCATCCACGATGGAGTCCAGATGCACCTGGCTGGTAAAACTCTCCGCATAAAGCTTGTAGATGTTCTCCGTGCCGGATGGCCTGGCGGCGAACCAGCCATTTTTTGTCGCCACCTTCAACCCGCCGATCGGCGCATCGTTCCCCGGCGCACGCGTGTGCCTGGCAAGTATCGGCTCGCCGGCCAATTTTGTCGCCGTCACGGCATCAGGTGCAAGCCTCGACAGGCGCTGCTTCTGCTCCGGATTGGCCGGGGCATCGATGCGCACATAGTAGGGCGTCCCATACCGCGATGCGAGTTCGTTATAGCAAGCGGCCGGATCCTTCCCCAGTCGCGCGGTCATCTCCGCCGCCAGCAGGCCGAGCAGCAGGCCGTCCTTGTCGGTGGTCCATACCGTCCCGTCCCGGCGCAGGAAACTTGCGCCCGCGCTTTCCTCGCCGCCAAAACATAAAGACGCGTCCAGCAACCCCGGCGCGAACCACTTGAATCCGACCGGGACCTCGATCAGTGGCCGCCCGCAAGCGTGCACGACCCGGTCGATGAGGCCGCTGCTGACCAGCGTCTTTCCCACGCCGGCACTTGCCGGCCACGCCGGCCGATGGGTGAGCAGATAGTGGATCGCCGCCGCCAGGTAGTGGTTCGGATTCATGAGACCCGTACCTCTGCAAACAATGCCATGCCGATCCGCGTCGGGATCGTTGCCGAAGGCGATATCGAAACGATCCTTGAGTCCGACCAAACCCGCCATGGCGTGGGGACTGGAGCAATCCATGCGGATCTGTCCATCGTGATCCAGTGTCATGAAGCGAAAGGTGGGATCAAGCGTCGCGTTCACCACCGAGATGTCCAGGCCGTGCTGCTCCTGCAGGTCCGGCCAGTAGCCGGCTGCCGCGCCACCCATGGGGTCGACCCCGATCTGCACGCCCGCGGCGCGAATGCATTCCATATCCACAGCCGTTCCCAGGTCTTTGACATAGGGGGGCACGAAATCCGTCTGCCTGGTGGTTGCAGCCCGGCGCGCCTTCTCGAACGGGATTCGCCTGACGTCCCGGTTACCTGCACGCAGCAGGATGTTCGCCCGGTCCTGGATCCATGCGGTCACCTCGGCGTGCGCCGGGCCGCCGTGGGGCGGGTTGTATTTGAAGCCGCCGTCGGCCGGCGGGTTGTGCGACGGTGTGATGACGATGCCATCCGCGCTGTGTCCCGTGCCGCCGCGATTGTGCGCGAGTATGGCGTGGGAAATCACCGGCGTCGGTGTGACCCCGTCGTCGCGCTGGATGACTGCGTTGATGGCGTTGGCGGCCAGCACTTCCAGCGCCGTGCGTTCGGCAGGGCCGGACACCGCATGTGTGTCTTTGCCCAGAAACAATGGCCCATCGATGCCATGGCGGGTGCGGTAATCGCAGATCGCCTGCGTGATGGCGAGTACGTGCGCTTCGTTGAAGCTGGTGGTGAATGGCGAGCCGCGGTGGCCGCTGGTGCCAAAGCTGACCAGATGATTGGGGTCATCCGGATCCAGCCGGTTCTCGTAGTAGGCGCGCTCCAGCCGGTCGACATCGATAAGGAGTTCCGCTGGCGCGGGCCGGCCAGCCAGCGCGTGAATGCTCATGGGCGCAGTTGGCGGGCCCGTTCCACGGCGCGGCGGGCAAGCACCGTAATTTCGTCGAAACGTCCCTGGGCGATCAGATTCTCCGGCACCATCCAGCTGCCGCCGACGGCGACAACATTCGGCAGTGACAGGTAATCAGACAGGTTTTCGAGGCTGACACCGCCGGTGGGACAGAACACCAGATCCTGCAGCGGTCCGGCAAAGGCCTTGAGGGCCGCAGCACCGCCGGCCGGGCCGGCCGGAAAGAATTTCATGAAGCGAAAGCCGGCGTCCCGCGCCGTCAATGCCTCGGTCACCGTGGCGATCCCTGGAATAACGGGGACCGCAGCGGCAACTGCGGCCGCCAACAGCCGCGCCGGCGCCCCGGGCGTGACAACGAAGCGGCCGCCGGCGTCGATGATCCGTTCGATATCGGCAGACGCAAGTGCCGTGCCGCCCCCCACCCACGCGGCGGGCGTGGCCGCTGCCATGATCCGGATCGCGTCAAGGGCGCACCCGGTCCGCAGCGTGACTTCCAGCACCGTCATCTCCGCACTGACCAGGGCCTGTGCCAGGGGCGCCGCATGCGCGACATCCTTCACGGTCAGCACCGGTATGATCGGACACCGGGCTAGGGCGGGTTTCATGGGTGTCCATTCTGTGCTCATATTCGCTTCCGTCCTTTTCTCATTGGGATGCGTCTTTCCGGCACCGTGACCCCGGTGAAGACCGGGGCGGAATCCAGTCTAATCAATTGTCTTCTGGATGCCGGCCTCCGCCGGCATGACGGCTTGGAGATTCTTCAACTCGCCTCGATCAGTCCTTCATCCGGCCAGCGCAATACCGATGCCCCTTGCTCCGCCGAACCGACACCCTCGCGGAAACCCTGGAACAGCTCCCGGCCCATGCCGAATTGATTCGGAGATAGTTCAACTTCGGCCGGCTGCCGCGCATTGAACTCCCGGTCCGGGATCTTTGCTTCGAGTATTCCCTGCTCGGCATCCACGCAGATCACATCGCCGTCGCGCAGCCGTGCGATCGGTCCCTGCATCGCCGCTTCCGGCGTCAGGTGGATTGCAGCCGGTACGCGGCCGGACGCCCCCGACATGCGGCCGTCCGTCACCATCGCCACGCGGTGGCCCCGGCCCTGGAGCACGCTCAAGGGCGTCGTCAGCTTGTGCAATTCCGGCATGCCGTTGGCCCGCGGTCCCTGAAACCTGATCACGGCGATGAAATCCCGATCCAGTTCGCCGCGTTTGAACGCGGCATCCAGCTCGTGCTGATCGTGAAAGATGACGCATGGCGCCTCGATGACCCGATGCTCCCGCGCCACGGCCGATACCTTTATCACGCTGCGACCGAGATTGCCCTTGAGCACCTTCAATCCCCCCTCTGCGTCGAAGGGATCGCGCATTGAACGCAGGACCTCGGCATTGCGGGAGTCCGTGACCGCCGGCCGCCAGGTCAGGTTGCTGTTTTCAAGCAGCGGCTCCTGCCGATATGGCGTCAGTCCGTTGCCCGCCACCGTGGTGATGTCCTCGTGCAACAACCCCGCATCCAGCAGTTCGCGGATCAGAAATGCCATGCCGCCCGCGGCCTGAAAGTGATTCACGTCCAGGTGCCCGTTGGGATAAATCCGGGTCAACAGCGGCACCACCGGGGAGAGCCGGTCAAAATCATCCCAATTGATTTGTATACCCGCGGCGCGGGCCATGGCCACCAGGTGCAGCGTGTGATTGGTGGATCCGCCGGTGGCCAGCAGCCCGACCATGGCATTGACGATGGCCTTTTCGTCCACCACGCTGGCCAGCGGCGTATAGGCATCTCCGAGCGCGGTCAGTTGCGCCACGCGCTGCGCCGCGGCCCGGGTCAGTGCAGTGCGTAACGGCGTATTCGGATTGACAAAGGCCGCGCCGGGCAACATCAGCCCCATTACTTCCATAATCATCTGGTTGCTGTTCGCGGTTCCGTAAAAGGTGCAGGTGCCGACCGTATGATAGGACTGGGCCTCCGCCTCCAGCAGTTCATCTTTCCCCGCCTTCCCCTCCGCATAATGTTTCCGCACCTGGGCCTTTTCGGGGTTGGACAGGCCGCTCGGCATCGGCCCACCCGGCACGAAGATGACCGGCAGGTGTCCGAATGGCAGTGCGCCGATCAACAGGCCGGGAACGATCTTGTCGCACACGCCCAGGCACAGGGCCGCATCAAACATGTTGTGGCTCAACGCCACGGCGGTGGCCATGGCGATGACGTCGCGGCTGAACAGCGAGAGTTCCATGCCCGGCTGACCCTGGGTCACGCCGTCGCACATGGCCGGCACGCCACCGGCCACCTGTGCGGTCGCACCGACTTCCCTGGCAGCGAGTTTAATGAGGGTGGGGTAGGTTCCCAGCGGTTGATGGGCCGAAAGCATGTCATTGTAGGCTGTCACTATGCCGATGTTGGGCGCCGCGCCGCGCCGCAGCTTAGCCTTGTCGTCCTGTTCAGCGGATGCAAAACCATGCGCCAGGTTGCCGCATGACATCCTGGTTCGTGCGGCGACGGTTTCCCGGGCGGCACGCATGCGATCCAGGTAGGCGCCGCGCGTGCGCTTGCTGCGCGCGACGATTTCGGCAGTGGCTTTTTCAATGACTGGATGCATTTGGCTTCACCTGTGGCGAATGGACTGGATCAAACCTGTGACTACGGCGCCCAATAAACGCTGACGGGAGCCTTTGCCTGCCGCAAGATCGCCCGCACCGGCATTTCACATTCGTCGTTTCCCTGGAGTGCCCGGTCGAATGCCACGCGCTTCTCCGCACCCGTGATGACGAGATAGATGTGCGTGGCCTGGAGCAGCGCCGTCAGCGTCAGCGTCATGCGCGGCCAGGGACCTGCGACGGGCGAGGCCTGCGGGTACACTGCCTTGCAGAGCCGGCCAAAGTTGACATTCAATGCATCGGTGAGTGCCGCCGTGCCGGGGAACAG
>CAYMXG010000057.1:0-10538 GCA_964394115.1 uncultured Enterobacteriaceae bacterium
CCGCTGGAGGCGGACTGGACCAGCGCCGGCCGGCATACCATTTCGCCGGCCAGCGTGGAATTGCTCGGTAAGCTGACCGGGCCGCTTGAGATCACTGCCTATGCGCGCGAGGAACCGTCGCTTCGTGACCTGGTGCGGCGCGTCACCGATCGTTACCGCCGCCATAAGGCGGACATCAGCTTGCAGTTCGTGAATCCGGACGTGGTACCGGACCAGGTGCGCAGCCTGGGGGTGACAGTCAATGGCGAACTGGTCCTGAAACATCAGGACCGCGTGGAGCATGTACGCACCGACAGCGAACAGGAATTTGCCAATGCACTGCAGCGCATGTTGCGTGCCGACGAGCGCTGGCTCGCCTTTGTCGAAGGGCACGGCGAACGTAGCGCCGTGGGCCAGGCCAATCACGACCTGAGTCTCTGGGCACAACAACTCAAGCAGCGTGGTTACCACTTTCAGCCGGTGAACCTGGCCGAGACCCAGTCGGTGCCGGACAATACCTCGGTGCTGATCGTGGCCGGCCCACAGTCAGCCTACCTGCCGGGAGAGGTGAATATCATCCTGCGTTACCTGGACCAGGGCGGCAACCTACTGTGGCTCACGGATGGCGGCGCAACCCAGGGGCTGGATGCGCTGGCCACGCGCTATGGGGTCACCCTGCCCGCAGGCACGGTAATCGACACGGCGGGCCAATTGCTCGGACTTCATGATCCGACCATCGCGCTGGTAACTGCTTCACTCTATGGACCGCATCCGGCATTAAAGGATTTCACGCTCACGACCTTCCTGCCCACAGCGGGTGCCATCGTGCCTTTGTCCGGTTCGGAATGGACGTTGACGCCACTGTTGTCCACCGGCAACCACGCCTGGCTGGAGTCGGGCACCTTGCAGGGAGAAGTACGGATTGACGCCTCTGACCTGCACGGTCCGCTGACCCTCGGTGCGGCATTGACCCGCGCCAGACCCGGGACGCAAAGGACTGCAGTCCCGGAACAACGCGCCGTAATCGTTGCTGACGGCGACTTCCTTTCCAACACCTATGTCTCCAACAGTGCCAATCTGGAACTGGGCTTGCGGCTGGTCAACTGGCTCAGTGGTGACGAGGACTTGATCTCAATCCCGGCGCGCACCGCCGGCGATACCCAACTGGAAATGAATTCCATGCTGCTGGGCAGCCTGGGCGTCCTGTTTTTCCTGGCGCTGCCGCTGGTCCTGACGATTGCCGGCATCACCGTATGGTGGCGTCGCAGCCGGCTCTGAAACGACCTTCCCCTTGCGCCGCCGCTCCGCATTAAACCTGAGCCTGGCCCTGCTGGCGGCCGGACTCGTCGCGATCGTGTTCCTGCTTCCCCCTGGCCAGGAGCCCGGGTCAGAAAATACCCTGGACGCTGAGCCAAATCCGGAGGTTCGATCCATTCAAGTAGAGCGCATGGGGAAACCGCGCCTTGTATTTGCGCATGAGGCGGGTGGCTGGCTCCTGCGCGCCCCGGTTATGGCCCCGGCGCATCCGCACCGGATACGGGATCTGCTGGCGTTGCCAACCCTGCCGGCCAGCACCAGGCTGGAAATAAAAGCCGACGAACTGCCGCGTTTCGGCCTCAATCCGCCGCTCGCCACGCTGTCATTGGACCAGGATACGTTTGAGTTTGGCATCACCGACGGCCTGGACGACAGGCGCTATGTTCGCTATCAGGGGCAAGTTCATCTGGTGCCCGACACCCTGTATCCGCAGTTGACCCAGGGCGCGGATTTTTTCATCGACACACGCCTGTTGAAGGAGGGGCTGCGACCTGAACGCATTTCAGCGCCGCATCGGGTCGTATGGCTTGAGGGTGATGCCTGGCGCAGTGACCCGACACCGGCAGCGGGTGAACCGCCGACCGATGCAATCGCTCCGGCATGGGAATCCGCACAGGCGCTGAGCGTGGCCAGCGGCACGGATGCGGACGGCGGGAAGCGGATCACCCTTGCGTTTGCGCACGGGATCACCATTGAGTTCGATGCCGTGGAGCAGGATGGAAAGTTTTTTCTGCTGCGCCGGGATCTGAACCTGCGCTACCAGCTTGACCACGACCACGCCAGGGCACTGATGGTGATGCCGGGCGTGGTTGAGCCCGGACCGGTCATGCCATGAGCGGCACCACGGGTGCCTGAATTACCCGAAGTCGAAACCACGCGGCGGGGAATCCTGCGCGCGGTCGCCGGGCGGCGCGTTGAGCGCGTGGTGGTGCGGGATGCCCGGCTGCGCTGGCGTGTGCCTGCCAGTCTCGCCCGCACGCTGGCCGGGCAAAGGATCGAAACCGTGGATCGGCGCGGCAAGTATCTGATCTTCCGCACCCCGGCAGGCTCCATGTTGATGCATTTGGGAATGTCCGGCAGCTTGCGAATCGTGCCCGCCGGCCGGCCAGCGGAGAAACACGAACACATCGATCTCATGCTCGACTCTGGTGCGACGCTGCGCTTTCGTGATCCAAGGCGATTTGGTTCCGTGCTTTGGACCACGGCGGATCCGTTGCAGCATAAATTGCTCCGGCGGCTCGGACCGGAACCCCTGGAGCGGGATTTTTCCGGTGACTACCTGTTCGAGCGCGCCGCCGGCCGGCGACAGGGCATCAAGACTTTCATCATGGACAGTCACATCGTCGTCGGCGTTGGAAACATTTATGCCAGCGAGGCGCTGTTTGGCGCTGGGATACATCCCGGCCGCGCCGCCGGTCGCATCAGCAGGGCGCGTTACCAGCGCTTGGCCAGGTCCATTCGCCGCGTGTTGCGTGCCGCGATCCGCAAGGGCGGCACCACGCTGCGGGACTTCGTCAACGACGCGGGCGAGCCTGGTTACTTCCGCGTCAAGCTCCAGGTCTATGACCGTGCCGGGCGGCCCTGCCGGCGTTGTGGAGAGACTGTGCGCTGCATCCGATCCGGGCAACGGTCCACCTTTTATTGCCCGGCGTGCCAGCACTGAGCTGAGAAATTCCGGGCCCGGTAGCGGTTACCGTTTTCTACTCCGGATCGCGGGCAGCAAATTCGGACCGGTAGCGCCGGCCAAGTCTTTCCGCGTCGATAAGTGCGCCCACGTCCAGTTGTTCCCTTACCTTGTTCAAGGCCCGCAGCACCTGTGCTTCTCCCGCCAGTGCCGCCGAGTACAACCACGCATAGCCCTGGACCAGGTCGCGTTCGACACCCGACCCTTTTATGTAGCACAGACCCAACCGGTATTGGGCCTGGGCCATTCCCTGGCGCGCGGCCTTCAAGTACCACTTGCACGCCTGGCTGGTGTCCTTTGTCGTGCCCTCGCCCTTGGCGTGCGCCCGACCCAGTCGGTACTGCGCCCGGGCATAGCCCGCCTCGGCCGCCTCGGTGAACCAATGTACCGCCTCCACCGGTTCCTCGGGCACGCCCAGCCCTTCCGCGTACATGCGCCCGATCTGATAGCGCGCCCTTGAATAATCGTGGAATGACGCCTTCAGGAACCAGTTCATGGCTTCCACCGCGCTTTGTTCCACGCCGCGGCCCTCCAGGTAACACAGGCCCAGTTCAAATTGTGCGCGGCTATACTCCTGGATCGCAGCCTTGCGATACCAGCGCACCGCGGCGGCTTCATCTTGCGGTACGCCGTGACCGGTTGCGTACATGTGTCCGAGGTTGAACTGGCCCTTGGGGTATTCCTGCTCGGCGGCGCGGCGAAACCATTCCACCGCTGCCACATCATTGGGCTTCGTGCCCAGGCCCCTGGCAAATATGTCGCCCAGGTTCACCTGGGCCTGTGGATTCCCCTGCCCTGCCGCCTGCGTGTACCAATACATGGCGCGGGAATAATCCTGCTCCGTGCCGATGCCCTCGGCGCACATATAGCCCAGGTTAAAGGCGGAGGTGACATGACCTATTTCAGCCGCGCGCAAATAACACTTGTAGCCCTTGCGCACATTCTTCTTCTGGCCGGTGCCGGTTTGATAACTCCACCCCAGTTCGGCGATGGCGTCCGCGTCGTCGGCGCTCGCGGCCATGCGCAGCCACTGCAGCGCCTTGTCAAAATCCTGCTCGACACCGATGCCGTGCAGATATTTCGAGCCAATGCGCGCCTGCGCGGCAACAGAGCCCTGTTGTGCGGCGGCCAGATACCAGTGGGCGGCAAGCCCCATGTCCCGGGCCACGCCATAGCCGGCGTCATAATGCCCCGCCAGTGTCAGCTGGGCGTGACGATCTCCGCTCCGGGCCTGCCCCAACAGGAACGTGATTTCGGTGTTCTCGCCCTTGGTTTTTGGGGATGATCTGGAACCCAATTCTGCTACCTCGCACTTGCTAACATGCTCAGTATGCCCTTTTTACCGCTTTTTGCGCGCCCCAAACCGCGAACCAGGTCACCATGCTGAGCTATCGCCATGGCTTCCATGCCGGCAATTTCGCCGAAGTGCACAAGCACATCGTGCTGATCATGCTGCTGGAACACCTGCGCGCAAAACCGACTCCTTTCTGCTTCGTGGACACCCATGCCGGTGCCGGAAGCTATGACCTGAGGTCCGCCTTTGCGCAAAAAAACCGCGAATTTGAATCCGGGTACCTGCGGGTAGCGACCCATGCCGGGCCACCGCCCCCGGTACGGCGCTACCTGGAACTCGCAATCGAGGCCGGGATGCCGGACCCGGATCAGCCCGGCGTATTGCGTCACTACCCGGGTTCGCCACGCCTGGCACAGGCGCTGCTGCGGCCAGATGACCGCATGATCCTCGTGGAACTGCACAACACCGAGGCCCCTTTGTTACGCGAACTGTTCCGTGATAATCGACGCGTGGCGGTGCATCACCGGGATGGTTATGAGGCGCTGCCGGGAATGGTGCCGCCGCGTGAGCGCCGTGGTCTGGTGCTGATCGATCCCGCCTACGAACTGCGCGACGAATTCATCCGTACCACGGAGACGTTGCTCGCGGCGTGGCGCAAGTGGCCGACGGGGATTTACCTGGTGTGGTACCCGTTGCACCGCAACCAGCCGGTGGATGCCTTTCACCGCAAACTGGTGCAGGGAGGATTGCGCAAGGCGCTGGTGAGCGAATTGCACGTGGGGAACAGCGATGCACCGAACCGCCTGGCGGGTTCAGGCTTGCTGATCGTAAATCCGCCGTGGCAGTTTGAAACGAAACTGGTGCCGTTGTCACGCTGGCTGGAGCCTGTCCTGGCACGCGGCGAGCATGCGCCGTTCCAGGTCAATTGGCTGGCCCGGGAATGACTCCGAACCGGCTGGCGCATACCGTCAGGCGGCGCCTTTACCCGCTCGCAGGGGCCGTGGGCAAGGCCCGGAAACACAAAAACCCTTGCATTTCTGCCCGTTTGTTGCTCAAACTACCCGCCGTTGCAAACGTGTAGGGACACTTCAGTAGCGCCGTTAGGTGGTTTTCTCTGTGTTGCCCCTCAGTTCTGCACACTACACTTTTCTAAAATTTTGATTGAGGATGGCAGCATGGCTAAAGGCACAGTGAAGTGGTTTAACGAATCCAAAGGGTATGGGTTTATCACCCCCTCCGATGGCAGCCCGGATGTTTTTGTGCATTTCTCCACGATTAACGGCACCGGCTTTCGCACGTTGAAAGAAGGACAAGCCGTGGATTTCGAGTCTGAAAAAGGCCCGAAGGGAATGCAGGCAACACGGGTTTCCGTCGCAAACTGATCGGATTCCTGTTTTTACAAGACAAACCCCGCTTTTGCGGGGTTTGTTTTTTCCGCCCCGCCACCGGCCGGCCCGAACGGCCCGCGTCAGGATTCCGCGCTGATGCAGCTTGAAGCAGACTCCCAGGCCATCCGCGTACCGAGGTTCCGGCAATTCGTCCTTGGCCGCCTGTGTGAAAGCATGTCCGGCCAGATGCTGGCGGTGGCGGTGGGATGGCAGGTCTATCACCTTACCGGGCGGGCGCTGGATCTCGGCTTTGTCGGACTCGCGCTGTTTCTGCCGTCGGTTTGCCTGGCGTTGATTACCGGACACACCGCGGATCGCCACGACCGGCGCCTGGTGCTGGCGCTGTCATGTTGCCTGGATGCGGCGAGCGTATTGATACTTGTCCTGCTGACAGTGGGTGGGAATCGGGACCCAATCTGGATCTTTACCGTGCTGGTGCTGGTGGGGACAGCCCGGGCATTCCAGGCCCCCGCCAGCTTTGCCATCCTCCCCAACCTGGTCGCGCCGCACCAGTTTGCCAACGCAGCCGCCTGGGTCTCCACCATCTGGCAGGGCGCAGCCATTGCCGGTCCGGCATTGGGTGGCGTGCTTTACCTGCTTGGCCCGGTGCCCGTCTTCAGTGCCTGCGTCTGCATGTCGCTGGTTTCCGCCGCGCTGTTTTTTTCGCTGCCATCCAGCAGTGGGCCCATGTTGCGCGGCAATGTCACCTGGGAAACCCTGCTGGCGGGCATCCGCTTCATCCGCTCGCAGCCGCTGGTATTGGGAGCCATTTCCCTGGACCTGTTCGCGGTACTGCTCGGTGGCGCCACTGCCCTGTTGCCGATCTATGCCCGGGATATTCTGCACGTGGGGCCGGCGGGACTCGGACTGCTGCGCAGCGCCCCTGCGGCAGGCGCATTGCTGCTTGGGCTGTACCTTTTGCGCTTCCCGTTACGCCGAAACGCCGGGCGCACGTTGCTGCTCACCGTCGCTGTCTTCGGCATCGCCACCATCGGCTTTGGCCTGTCAAAAACGCTGTGGTTATCGTTGTTGCTACTGGCAGTACTCGGCGCCGCCGACATGGTCAGCGTAGTGATTCGCCGCGTGCTGGTGCAACTGGCCACGCCGGATGAAATGCGCGGCCGCGTCAGCGCGGCGGAGTCGGTGTTCATCGGGGCATCCAACGAACTGGGCGAGTTCGAATCCGGCGTTACCGCGGCACTGTTCGGCACCGTGCCGGCCGTGGTGCTGGGCGGGCTCGGCACCCTGCTGGTCGTAGGCCTGTGGGCATGGAAGTTCCCCGCGCTGCGGCGCGCCGATCGGCTGGATCAAACGATCCCGCAATAACAGGCGGCGCACGAAGGCGCTACAGATAACTCAACCACCAATCCCGGCGCCGTTTCTTTACTTCGGCAAACCATGCGCAGGGAAAATACAACACGGTGATCGCCAGCAGCCACACGGCATAAACACCCGGCAGTCCCAGCCCGTACCCGTCGGGGAAGTTGAAAAATCCCGTGACCAGTTGCGCGGGCGAATATCCCTGCAACATACCCAACACCATGGCGCCTGCGTGCAGCAGGTATAAATGCGCGACATAGAACAGGAACGGCACGCGCCCGAACATCACCAGCGCATTGCCGAGCCAGCCACGCCAGCGTTCGGCACAGGCCAGTAACAGGAATGCCGGGCCCAGCGTCATCAGCACGTACTGTAATGACGGCGGATATTTACTTGTGTTCAGAAAACTTATGCTGCCTGTCTGCCAGCCGCCCAGGGCGGTGCCCCAGTCCCTGGGTTCACCGTAAGCGTTGAAGCCGCGCAATAACAGGAACAGCACAATCATTGCGCAGCCCGTGCGCACCAACACGCTGTTCCGGGTTGCCTCGGGCAGCTTAAACAGGCGCGCCGCCCCGAATCCGGCGACCATCACACCGATCCAGGGCAACAGCGGGTAGACAAACCAAAAGGTCAGATTTCCGGATACTACGAGCGCCTGGCTGTGAAACGCGTGCCAGACAGGTTGTGGCGTGGACGGGAATGTGCTCGCCGGCCAGTGGCCATCAAGGAGATTGTGCCCGGCAATTATGAGAATCCCCAG
Source organism: uncultured Enterobacteriaceae bacterium (assembly GCA_964394115.1). GTDB lineage: Bacteria > Pseudomonadota > Gammaproteobacteria > Eutrophobiales > Eutrophobiaceae > 2-02-FULL-61-13. The sequence goes on from CAYMXG010000057.1 coordinate 7,743, forward strand.
CGGCAGCAGCAACCGTGCCGGCAGCCAGATTAAACCTGCCAGCACGACCATGGACGCGCCAATGGCCCAGATCACCTGCAGGATAAACGCCACGCCACCTCCGGCATCCGGTCGACCCAGATCCGCAAAGGACCAGGCAAAGGAAATGACTATTAATTCCACCAGGATCAGCCACACACCCCGCTGGCAAAGGAAGGCGGACAGTTCCCCGGTGGTCTTGCGCTCCGCCATGAGCCCGGCGGACACGCCCGCCAGAAAAATAAACGTGGGCGCGCAGATGTGCGTCACCCAGCGCGTCAAAAATAATGCCAGCGTCGTCTGCGAGGGATCGAAAATGTCGATGCGGGCGTTGGAATAAAAATCCCTGGTGTGGTCCAGCGCCATGATGACGATGGCAATGCCACGCACCAAATCAATGGATTGCAGCCGATAGCCCCGTGCATCGCCCTGCCCCCAATCTGCCATAACCCCCTCCTGCGCAATACATTGATCAAGCCCGGGACAAATAATACCGCTGAATGATGCCGGCCAGTCTAGCGCCGGCCCGCTAATGTTTTATTATTCCGCACCGACAATGAGAGAGCGGAGGACAGGGCAATGGCACGCAACCAGAAGAAATCAAATTCCCGGGTGAAACCTGGCGCCAAAAAGGGGCGCGGACGCCGGGCAATGATCCTCGTCGCCACACGCAAGGGCGCATGGCTATTTCACGGCAACAGCGCGCGCAAGACCTGGCGCGCGGATGGGCCGCACTTTCTCGGCCACATCATCAATCACATCATGCTGGATCCGCGAGACGGACAGACACTACTGGCGGCGGCGAAAACCGGCCACCTGGGTCCGACCATTTTTCGATCCCCGGATCGGGGTCGCACCTGGAAAGAGGCTGCCCGGCCCCCGGCGTTTGCCAGGACCGGGGATGGCGCGCCGGGCCGCGCCGTGAACCACACGTTCTGGCTCACGCCCGGGCATGCCAGCGAACCGGGCGTCTGGTATGCAGGCACATCACCCCAGGGACTGTTCCGCTCCGCAGACGGCGGCATGAACTGGGCGCCATTCTCGTACATCAATGACGATGCGCAGTTCCGGGCCTGGATGGGCACGGTGCAGGACGGCACGCCTGACGGCCCGAAGCTTCACTCAATCATTGTCGACCCGCGCGACCCCGGTCATTTGTATTTCGCCATGTCCGGTGGCGGTGTGCATGAGTCCGTGGACGGCGGCCGGACATTCACGCCGCTGGTGCAGGGGATGCACGTGGTCGAGGGCTTCGAGGCAACTAATCTTGCGTTCCATGACCCCCACTGCATCCGCCTGTGTCCTTCGAATCCCGATCGGCTCTATCAGCAGAATCATTGCGGCATCTACCGTCTCGACCGGCCGTCCAGGCAATGGGTGCGCATCGGCATGAACATGCCAAAGCAGATCGGTGACATCGGTTTTCCGCTGGCGCTGCATCCGCGCAATGCCGATACCGCCTGGGTGTTTCCCATGGATGGTTCCATGGTGTGGCCGCGCACCAGTCCCGGCGGCAAGCCTGCGGTGTACGTGACGCGCAATGGCGGCAGGCGCTGGCAGCGGCAGGATGCGGGAATGCCGGCACGGGAGGCATGGTGGACGGTAAAGCGCCAGGCCATGGCCGCGGATTCCGGTGATCCCGTGGGCCTGTACTTCGGCACCACCAGCGGGGAACTGTGGGGCAGCCGCAGCGAAGGCGCCCGCTGGCACTGCATCGCACGCCACCTGCCGGAAATCTACGCCGTGGAAACCGCTGAGCCAGCGTAGTCTGGTCACGCTGGAATGCCGCCGGCCTGATGCGCGTCCTGATTCCCACTTCGCTGCATTCCTATACGCACAGGGCGTGGGTGGAGGCCGGCGGCGCGACGCTGGACGAAATGCTCGCCGACCTGGATCGCCAGTATCCCGGGATCCGCTTTCGCATGATCGACGAACAGGGGCGCATGCGGCCGCATATCCGTTTCTTCGTCAATGGCGAGCAGTGCTTTGATCTCTCGCAGGCGTTGCGGCCCACGGATGAATTGCTGATCGTTCAGGCATTAAGTGGCGGTTGACTGAAGCTCACCAGACACACCTATTCCGGCAACGGAATGAATTCATCCTCGCCTGGCACCTTGGGAAACTTTCCTGCCCGCCACTTTTCCTTCGCCAATTCGATGCGGGCCATGTCGCCGGCAACAAAATTCCACCAGATATACGTGGTCCCCACGGGCGCCCCGCCGATGAGAAAGCAGCGCGATGCCTCGCGCGCCGCGAGCCGGAAGCCCGGACCGGGAGCCAGTACCGCCATGGTGTGCGGATGCAATTCGCATCCGCCCAATGCCACGCACCCCTCCACCACGTAGACCGCCGCCTCCTGTACACCCAGAGGCACATCGATCACGACCCCCGCCTGTAACTGCAATTCGCCACACAATGTCTCCATGGGGACGATCACCGGGGATCGGGCCTGGAACAATGTGCCGATGATCACGTGGATGCGTGCGCCGGGCCGTTCCACCACCGGCAGATTCGCGGCGGCATGGTGCGTGAACGATGGGGCGCAATCCTCCTGTCCGGCCGGCAACGCCATCCACATCTGGATGCCGTGCAGGCGGGATCCCGCCACGCGGTCTGTATCCGGCGACCGTTCCGAGTGCACGATGCCGGACCCGGCCACCATCAGGTTCACGGCCCCGGGCTCGATATCCTGCACGTATCCCAGGCTATCCCGGTGCCGGATACGGCCCTGGAACAGGTACGTTACCGTGGACAGGCCGATGTGCGGATGGGGGCGCA
>CAYMXG010000058.1:0-9532 GCA_964394115.1 uncultured Enterobacteriaceae bacterium
CGAGCCGGGAGCGGAGACCGAGAGCAACGCCGGGAGCAGTTGCCGAGGGATCTTGCCTCCTTAGGGACGTTGAACAGCAAGATTTCCCAGTCGCTCTGCTCCTTCGAAATGACAGAATTTGCCATCCGCTATGATCAGTCACGCCTTTCTGGACCGAATCTGGTACGGCGGCCATTGGCTGTCCATCCCGCTGGCACCCGTGGGTTGGTGTTATGCCGGCGCCGTCAGCCTGCGGCGATTGGCCTATGTCTCCGGATTGATGCCGGTGCGGAATCTGCCGGTACCGGTGCTGGTGGTGGGGAATCTGACCGTGGGTGGAACCGGAAAGACGCCGATGGTGATCTGGCTGGTGGAGTTTCTGCGATCGGAGGGTTGGCGCCCCGGCGTTGTCAGCAGCGGGTATGGCGGCCGCATGACACGGCAGCCTCAGCAGGTGCGGCCTGATAGCAGTCCGGAGATGGTCGGTGATGAGCCGGTATTGATTGCACAGCGCACCCGCTGCCCGGTGGCGGTGGGTGCGAAGCGCGCCGTTGCCGCGGAGGAACTTATCCGGCACACCGATTGCGATATTGTTGTCTGCGATGACGGGCTGCAGCACCTGGCCCTGGGGCGCGACATAGAGATTGCGGTCGTGGATGGAGATCGCCGCTTTGGCAACGGCCACTGCCTGCCAGCGGGTCCATTGCGCGATTTGCCCGGGCGCATCGATTCCGTGGATCTGGTGGTCGCCAACGGCAAGGCGGCGCGCGGCGAATTCCTGATGGAATACCAGGCCCTGCCGCTGCGGTCGTTGCGGGATCCTGGCCGAACCCAGGATATCAGTGCTCTGCGGGGCCGCGAGGTGCATGCGGTCGCGGGCATAGGCAATCCGCTGCGCTTTTTCTCGTTCCTGCGCGGACATGAAATACACATTCACAAGCACGATTTCCCCGATCATCATGCCTTCCGCGCGTCGGACCTCCAGTTTGATGATGACCTGGCGGTGGTGATGACGGAAAAGGATGCCGTAAAATGCGTTGCCTTCGCCGCCGATGACTGGTGGTACGTGCCGGTGGAGGCCCACTTGCCCGGCGCGTTCCAGCATCGCCTTCGCGCCCTGCTTCGGGAGATCCCCCATGGACAAAAAGCTGCTTGAAATTCTGGTGTGTCCCGTGACCAAGGGGCCATTGATCTTTGATCGGGCCCGGCAGGAACTCATCTCGGTTTCCGCACGGCTGGCGTATCCGGTCCGAGATGACATTCCGGTGATGCTGGAGAGCGAGGCGCGTACGCTGGGAACGGAAGAAGTAGAGCACTACCAGAAAAGCAAGTGACAACTTCGTTCACGGTCATCATTCCCAGTCGGTATGGATCCACGCGTTTGCCCGCGAAGGCCCTGCTCGACATTGGCGGCAAGCCTCTGGTGCAACGCGCATGGGAATCCGCTTCTGCAAGTGCCGCACAGCATGTGTACATTGCCACCGATCACAAACTCATAGCGGATCGGTGCAAGGAGTTCGGGGCGCATGTTTGCCTTACATCGGAGGAACACAAATCAGGAACAGATCGAATCGCAGAAGTCGTCGATCAATTGGGTCTGGCCGACGACTCAGTGATCGTCAATGTTCAGGGCGATCAGTGCGACCTGCCTTGGCAATTGGTCAATCAGGTGGCAGAAATGCTACTGCGGCACCCGGAGCGGGGCATGGCGACGGTCTGCGAGCCATTTGCGTCCGAAGCGGAAGCGAGGAATCCCGACAACGTCAAGGTGACGTTCAATGCAACGGGTCGGGCGCTGTCATTCAGCCGGGAATATGTGCCCGTGCCTGACCGAGCCCCGGCGTGGGGCTACCGGCACGTCGGGTTGTACGCCTACCGAGTGGGATTTTTGCGTAAATTCGCAAAGATGCCGCCGAGTCCATCTGAAATCCGCGAGCGGCTGGAACAGTTGCGCGCGCTGGATAATGGTTGCCCGATTTTTGTCGAGGTGGCTTGTGCTCCTGCCGGCGGCGAAGTGAACACCCCCGCCGATCTTGAACGAGTGGCCACTAGTTCAATGGACATGAACACTACTTTGCGCGGTAGGTAATGCGGCCCTTGGAGAGATCGTAGGGGGTCATTTCCACGGTCACGCGGTCGCCGGTCAGGATGCGGATGTAATGCTTGCGCATTTTGCCCGAGATGTGGGCGGTCACTGTGTGGCCGTTGTCGAGTTCAACCCTGAACATGGTATTCGGCAACGTCTCGATGACGGTGCCTTCCATTTCAATCTGATCTTCCTTTGCCATGCCTGTACCTGATTAGGAAACCTCTGAAAAATTTCAGAGGTTTCGCAGTGCAGGGATGCACTGCCATTTTCAATGACGATTCCGTCATTGAAAATGTGAGGGAAGCGAAAACCACGCTTTTCGCTTCCCGTCCTCTGGTAAGTCCAGGATGGACTCATTCAGAGCTTATTTGGAAAAGCGCGATTCTGCCTGAAATCAGGGGTGCAAACCAGCGTCCGCTTCCATCGTTCGGCGCCATTCGCCGTCCCGGAAGTACTCCAGCGGACGAAATTCGTTCTTATAACGCATCTTTCGGCATTCCTGGATCAGGTAGCCGAGATACAACCAGGCACAGTTGCGGCGGCGCGCTTCTTCCACCAGGTACAGGATGGCAAACGTGCCGGGGCTGCGCGCGGCGTGTGCGGGTTCAAAGAAGGTGTACACCGCCGACAATGCCCCGGGCATGGCATCCGCCACTGTCACCGCCACCAGTCTGCGTTCGGCATCGCGCATCTCGAAAAACGTGGTTTCCGACCACGTGGCCGACAGAAATTCCACGTAGCTTTCCGGGCTCGGGTTGTCCATGCCGCCGCCCGGGTGCCGGTGCGTCAGGTAGCGCTGGTACAGGTCGAAATGCTCCGCATCGAATTCCGCCGGGCGGCGCGCGATGACCAGGTCCTGGTTGCGGCGCCGGCAGCGCAAGTGGCGGCGGCCAGGCTGGAATTCATTCACCGGTATGCGAACGGGGATACAGGCAGTGCAGTTCTTGCAGTACGGAATGTACAAATGTTCGCCGCTGCGCCGGAAGCCGTTGCTGGCCAGCGCGGCATACAGGCGCGTGGTTTTGCGAAAGCGTGGATCGGCGAACAGCGTGATCGCCTCCCGGTCTGGCAGATAATTGCAGTCATGCGGCGGCGTGGCGTAGAAGCCCAGCTTTTCCTGTGTTGTCACGGCAGCACGGACTCCAACGGCCAGTCCGTTGGCGTGCCCTCGCCGCAATAGAGTGCCAACAAGGACGAGAATATGCGGCGCGGCATCAGCGTGGCGCCAAGACTCTGCAGATGCTGTGAATGGATCTGGCAGTCCAGCAGCCGAAAGCCGCGCAAGCGCATCGCATGCTCCAGGTGCACCAGTGCGACCTTGGAAGCGTCGGTGGCGCGACTGAACATGGATTCGCCGAAGAACACGCGACCGATGGCCAACCCGTACAGTCCGCCGGCCAGATGTTCTTCTTTCCAGCATTCCACCGAGATGGCGTGTCCGGCCTGATGCAACGCCGTGTAGGCGCGCAACACTTCCGGCGTGATCCAGGTGTCAGGGCCGGCGCGGCGCGGTTGGCCGCACGCCTTGATCACGGCCGGAAACGCCTGATTGAACGTGACGCGAAATGTGTGTTTTCTGAGTGTCTTGCGCAGGCTGGCGCTGATTTTCAAGGCGTCAAGCTCCAGCACGCAGCGCGGATCGGGAGACCACCAGAGGATGGGTTGTCCCAGGCTATACCAGGGGAAAATGCCCTGCCGGTAGGCATCCAGCACGCGATCCGGGCTGAGGTCGCCACCGATCGCCAGCAGGCCGTCGGGGTCGCGCAAGGCCCGTTCCACATCAGGAAAGTCGCTGCGGATGACATTGTCCGCCACCCAGTAAATCTGGTTGGCGGTGGATTGATTTGTGCCGACGCGGGTCATTGGCCCGTGCCCGGATAAATTTCAGATCCTGCCGCGGACTGTCGATAGGGCAGATGCAGGCGCAAATCGTCCACGTATTGGCGCACCTGCGCCCGTTCCAGATCCAGGTAGCGCTTGATTGCGGTACGGAATCCGGGGTCGCGCAACCAGTGAAAGGAGAGGGCAGCTTCGGGTTCAAACCCCCGCGGCAACTTGTGCTCACCCTGCACGCCGGCATCGACGCTGTGGAGTTTCAACTGGATGCAATACTCGATGGTCTGGTAATAGCAAAGCTCAAAATGCAGGAACGGGACGTCTCTGGCGCACCCCCAGTGGCGGCCGAAAAGCGTTCGTGACCCAAGCAGTGCAAATGCACCGGCGATCCAGGTGCCGCCCTGCCGCGCCAGGATCAGCAGGGTTTGGTCCGGCAGCGTTTCACTGAGGGCGCGAAAAAACGGCAGCGTCAGGCGCGGGCTGCCCCAATGGCGTGCGAATGTGGTGCAGTAGAAGGCATAAAACACCTCCCATAACTCCGGCGTTATCTGCCGGCCGGTGAGCCTGACCACGTCCACGCCGGCGTCCACCACCCCGCGCCGCTCGCGCCGGATCTGTTTGCGCGGTTTGGAAGTGAGGGAGTCGAGGAAATCCTGAAAGTCCCGATAGCCCTGGTTGCGCCAGTGAAACTGGCAGGTGTGCCGCGGCAGCAGTTCCGCCCGGCCAAGCCATTCAGCAGTGGGCGGATCCGGGAACAGGCAGTGCCACGATGACAGGTGATTCTCCCCGGCAAATTCCAGCACGGATTGCAGCAACAGGGAACGGATTGCGTCGGCGTCTTCCACGTCCGCGTGGACCAGGAAGCGCGGGCCGGTCACCGGCGTGAAGGGAATGGCCGATACCAGCTTCGGGTAATAGCGCCCGCCGGCCCGTTCATAGGCCTCGGCCCAGGACCAGTCAAAAACGAACTCGCCGTGGGAATTGCTGCGCAGGTAGAGTGGCAATGCACCCACCAGCTGTTGTCCCGCGAACACCAGGAAATGGCAGGGGAGCCAGCCATGGGCTGTGAGACAGTCATGCTGCTCAAGACCGGATAGAAACGCGTGGGATACAAACGGATTCCCGGTTCCGGCCAGCGCATCCCAGGCCGGTGCGGGAATTTCCGCCAACCGTTGGACCTGTTGCACACGCCACATTCCCGGCCTGGCGCCCGCCTTCACGCCGTTGCTTGGGGGCGGGCGATCAGCGCGCCGAGACGGCAACGTTGGTGCCAATGGCCGCACTCAGGGAGCGCTTGGATCCGGCCAGGGAAAATTCGGCATCACGGTAATCCCCGCCGTTGAGTCGAAACCTGAACTTGAGCAGATTGCCGTTCATGATTTGCAACAGCCGCGCGGACTGTACCGACTGATCGACGACGTAACCGACGACATACTCGGCCCATTGCTTCGTGGCGAGGCATGCGGCGTCATTTGCCGATCGATTCATGGGCGCCCAGCGATCCACCTGCATCGTCGGGCAGTGACCCTGGGCAAGTGCTGTCAGGCCGTCGCCCAGGGTAAAGCGGGCGCGAATGGCGCCCGCGCCGTCGCGGTAGAATTCCAGTGTCTGGCCGGTACTGTTGCGAACCCGGGCCGTGACCGCCTCCGCCTGCGCGCCTTCCAGGCGTTGGTTGACCACCGCCCATTGAGCCGATGCCGCGAGCGGGAGCAGTAACGCTGCAATGGCGATCATCCGGAATCCAGCCCACCCGTCATACCGGCGGAAGCCGGTATCCAGTGGATATTTTCTGGTCCCCGGCCCCCGTGTCGTTGCACGGGGCAGGCTTCGCCGGGGTGACGGTCCGGAATGGCGTTCCAAATGTTCCGCAATTCTGTAAGGTCCAGCAGCCACCTCTCAGCGGGGCTCCTCCCCGCCCTGGGTGTAAATGGGGAACGGCATGACATTCTCCGCCTTGCCGGCATGAACCACGGCCTTGGCAATGCCCTGTTTGCTGACTTCGTCGATGCGGATCACCGCGTGCAGCGGGATATAGGTCCGGTTCACATCGCGAAACTCGGACTTCAGGTTCTCTTCGGACGGATCCAGTACCACTGAGGATTTCTCACCGAAGACGATTTTTTCCACCTCGACGAAACCGAACATGCTGCCCTGGCTGACGTTGCGCGCGTAGATCTCGTAGACCTTGCCTTGATTGTGGAAGATAACCTTGAAGATGGGTTTTTTGGACATTGGGGATGGCTGGCTGAAACGGTTGATAATGTTAACACACGCCTTTTGCCCGGCGCGGCTGGTGGTAGGGGGCAGCCACGCACGGGATTGGTGTTCGGGGCATTTTTTGCGACCTGCAATCCGATAACCAAAGTGATAGAATTCTTCCTTATTAAACATGACGCTATATTTGTTTTAGAGAAATAAAATTAACAGTGGCACAAGCATCCAAAAAGCGTATTTCTGGCATGAGCCTCAGCGGTAACTTGTCGGCGAATCTGCGCGAGATCAGCGTCATGGCGCTGGCTGTAGCGGCGCTGTTCCTGGCCCTGGCGCTGTTTTCCTTTAATCCCGACGACCCGGGTTGGTCACAGGCGGTGTCCCCCGGTGTGATCCACAATCTGGGCGGGGTAGTTGGTGCCTGGGTTGCCAACATCCTGCTATACGTTTTCGGTCATCCGGGCTACCTGCTGCCGATTGCATTCGGGTTTGATGGTTGGCGCCTGTTGCAAGCCCGTCATCAAAAACTGGACTGGGACCGGTTTCATGTGGGTGTGCGTTGCGCAGGATTTGTATTGCTGCTGGTGGGCGCCTGCGGCCTGGCCTGGATGTACTTCCATGCCGGTGATGCACTACCACGGGGAATCCGGGGCGCCGGCGGCGTGCTGGGTGATGCGGTGGGTTCCCTGATACTCGGTGCGCTGGGAGATCTGGGCGGCACCTTGACGTTGCTGACCTTGCTGATCATCGGCATCACCCTGTACACCGGGTTGTCGTGGCTCTGGGTCATGGATCGTACCGGCTTCTGGTCCATGGAATTGTGGGCGCGGTTCAGCCACCACTTTTCCCAGGTACAGGACGAGGCCGAAGGGCGTCGCGCCCGCAAGGAGCGCGAAACGGTCATGCAGCGGGAGAAGCAAAAGACGGAACACCGCCTGCCACCGCGTATTGATCCGATCATTGTGGAGCCGACACCGGGTATCCGTCTGGAGAAGGAAAAGCAGGAGCACCTGTTTGCGCCGCCGGTGGATTCCGTACTCCCGCCGTTGAACCTGCTCGCCGATCCGCCGCCACCGAAGGGGCGCTACTCCAAGGAAGCACTGGAGGCGATGTCGCGTCAGGTGGAATTGAAGTTGCGTGATTTCGGCGTCGACGTGCAGGTGGTGGCAGTGCACCCGGGGCCGGTGATCACGCGCTTTGAACTGGAACCGGCGCCCGGAGTGAAGGGTAGTCAAATCAGCAATCTGGCCAAGGACCTGGCGCGTTCCCTTTCCGTGGTCAGCGTGCGCGTGGTGGATGTCATCCCCGGCAAGTCGGTCATCGGCCTGGAGATCCCCAATGAGCATCGGCAGCTGGTGACGCTCGGGGAAATCCTGAAGTCCAGCGAGTATGAAGCCACCGAGTCGCCATTGGCGCTGGCCCTGGGTCGCGACATCAGCGGCCGCCCCGTGGTCACGGATCTGAATCGCATGCCGCACCTGCTGGTGGCGGGGACCACGGGATCCGGCAAATCGGTGGCACTGAACGCCATGATCCTCAGCATCCTGTACAAGGCCACGGCCCGCGACGTGCGTCTGATCATGATCGATCCGAAGATGCTGGAATTGTCCGTATACCAGGGTATCCCGCATTTGCTCACGCCAGTGGTCACCGATATGAAGGAGGCTGCCAACGCACTGCGCTGGTGCGTGGCGGAAATGGAACGGCGCTACAAGGTGCTAGCCGCGTTGGGTGTGCGCAACCTGGGCGGGTATAACCGCAAGATCCGGGATGCTGCCGCCAAGGGCGCCGCACTCAAGGATCCTGCCTGGAAGCCGATGGGTGTCGAAGGCGAGGAGGCGCCGGTATTGGAGGAGCTGCCGTTGATAGTCGTCGTCATCGACGAACTCGCGGACATGATGATGACGGTGGGCAAGAAGGTTGAGGAGTTGATCGCGCGCCTGGCGCAGAAGGCCCGTGCGTCTGGCATCCACCTTATCGTCGCCACGCAGCGGCCATCCGTGGATGTCATCACCGGGCTCATCAAGGCCAACATTCCCTGTCGAATCGCATTCCAGGTGTCGGCACGGGTGGATTCGCGCACCATCCTGGACCAGATGGGGGCGGAGAGCCTGCTGGGACACGGCGATATGCTGTTCCTGCAACCTGGCACCAGTATTCCGGAACGGGTGCATGGGGCGTTCGTGGATGATGATGAAGTCCACAAGGTCGTCAACAATATCCGTGGCCGCGGCGAACCGGATTACCTGGAGGAGATCCTGCGTGGACCCGCGGAAGGGGGCGCAGAGGCCATACCGGGGCTGGATGCCGGTTCCGATGAGGCCGATCCGCTCTATGACGAGGCGGTACGCATCGTGACGGAGTCACGCAAGGCGTCGATTTCGTATATTCAGCGGCGCCTCAAAATCGGGTACAACCGTGCCGCGCGCATGGTCGAGGAAATGGAGAAGAGCGGGCTGGTGGGTCCGTTGGAGTCAAACGGGAATCGGGAAGTTTTGGCTGCACCGCCGCCGTCATTGGACTAACCGATTGACGTGATGCCATGATCGAATACTCAATTTGTCATACCGGCGAATGCCGGTATCCAGGCGGTACTCACTGGACCCCGGCTTTCACCGGGGTGACACTGAAATTCCGCGCACAATTGATCGTCGCCGTTGTTGCCGTACTGTTGCCCTGCGCGAGCGTAGCCCAGGAACTCGGCGTCCAGGACAAGCCATTGCGTCAGTTTCTGGACGGTCTGCAATCCTTCAGTGCCGGTTTCGAACAACGACTCTACAGCGAGTTCGGAGAGGAACTGGAACATTCGGTGGGCACGGTTTACATCCAGCGTCCGGGAAAATTCCAGTGGGCGTATTTCGAGCCGTACAACCAGTCCATCATCAGCGACGGGGAAGCGCTGTGGATCTACGATGCCGATCTGGAGCAGGTTACCGTCAAGGATGTCTCCCATTCCCTCGGTGATTCACCGGCCTCCATCCTGGATGGTTCCGGTGACCTGGATGTTCATTATGTTGTCATCAATACCGGTGAACAGGAGGCCGTTCAGTGGCTGGAACTCACGCCGCGGGATGCGGATTCCGACTACAACACCATACGGCTGGGTTTTTCCGGCAAGGCGCTCGTCGGCATGGTGTTGTTTGACAATCTCGGACAGCGCACCGAGATCGTATTCAAGGATGCGCGCCGCAATACGAAACTGGATCCCGCATTGTTTTCATTTACGCCTCCGGCCGGCATCGATGTGATTGACAGCCGGACACAGCCAGTGCTAGGGACGGGGACAGAAATAAATTCTGTCCCGGAGTAATCGGGTGAGATATGTAGGGCGGGTTGAGCGAAGCGAAAACCCCCGGATGTCCCCGTTTTATGGAATCTGCGACCCTGAAAGGGTCGGATTTCCCTGTGCGGCAGGAG
>CAYMXG010000058.1:9542-10517 GCA_964394115.1 uncultured Enterobacteriaceae bacterium
AGCGAAGCGAAACCCGCCGACAGCATTCCCCGAAAAAGAGATGACCAATAACGACTACAAACCGCTGGCGGAACGACTGCGTCCGCACTCGCTCGAAACCTTTCATGGTCAGCCGCATTTGCTGGCGCCGGGGCGCCCGCTGCGCCGCGCCATCGAAAGCGGCCGTCTGCATTCCATGGTGCTTTGGGGACCGCCGGGCACCGGCAAGACCACGCTGGCGCGATTGGCCGCCGAGCGCTGCAACGCCCAATTCCTGCAACTCTCCGCAGTGCTGTCCGGGGTCAAGGACATCCGCGAGGCCATTGAACGCGCCCAACAGTATCGGGCCGCCTATGGCCGTGACACTGTGCTGTTTGTGGATGAGGCGCACCGTTTCAACAAGTCCCAGCAGGATGCGTTCCTGCCCCACGTGGAAAACGGCACCATCACGTTTATCGGCGCCACCACCGAGAATCCCTCGTTTGAACTGAACAACGCGCTGTTATCACGGGTGCGCGTGTATGTGCTGAAGGCGCTAACCCGTGAAGACCTCGCGGATATCGTGGTGCGCGCGCTCAAGGATCGTGAAAACGGTTTGGGACAGCGTGAGCTGACGCTGGCGCCGGATGCACTGGATGCACTGTTGCAGGCCGCCGACGGCGATGCGCGCCGGTTATTGAACCTGGTGGAGATCTGCGCCGACCTGGTGCAGGGAAACACATTGGATCGGGCGCTGGTGCTGGAAGTCGTCAGCGGCAGCGCAGTGCGACGCTTCGACAAGGGTGGCGAGGCGTTCTACGACCAGATCTCGGCGTTGCACAAATCCGTGCGTGGCTCGGCCCCGGACGCGGCATTGTATTGGCTGGCGCGGATGCTGGATGGCGGTTGCGATCCGCTCTATCTCGCGCGCCGCATTGTGCGCATCGCCAGCGAAGACGTGGGTAATGCGGATCCACGCGCATTGCGGCTGGCGCTGGATGCGTGGGAGGTGCAGGA
>CAYMXG010000059.1:0-10418 GCA_964394115.1 uncultured Enterobacteriaceae bacterium
TGATCCGCGACCGCATCGCCCCGGAAAAGGATCTGGGACACAGCGATCACGGCTGACAATTAGCAGCACTCGCCCGGGTGGCGCGGCGAGTACCTTGCAGAAACCTAGTTCGCTCTGCTGTTGAGCTGCGTCACTGAACCGGCCGCTTCTTCCTCCCGGATGCGCTTGCGCAGCGTCACGCGAAAATGCGTCAGCGCGACGTCCGCCTCCAGGGCGCGCAGCTTGAACCCGGGGTCGTTGTCCAGCAGTACCTGCTGTGCCTCGATGATGGCCTTGTCTTCCATGAATCCCTCGATCAGGCTGTCGCGCAACGAAATCGAGATGTCCGGATTGTCGATTTCGAAGTTGTGCAGGTAATTCCAGAAGAAATGCGTCTTTCGCCTTGTCTCCGGCGTCATGTACTGGGAATTGCGATATTGGCGCACGCCCTGAAGAATGCCGTTCTCCGCGCCGGAACCCGCCGGCGCGAACATGGTTTCCATCAGGAAAATCCCCGGCACCAGCATGGTGGCGATGTTGCGTCGATCCACTTTTGCGTCGTGTTCCCCGGGCGGAATGACCTTCCTGTGATATGGAGGCGGGAGGCTGTCCCGGTGCCAGCGTTCGACCCTGAAGCCGTTCTCCAGCCGCTCGATGGCCGTCGGCTTGGTCGTGTAGGCGTATTCTTCCGAGCCACCCAGCGTGTTGGTATGCACGAATGCCAGGTGCGCAAAATCGCTCAGGTTATCGACGATCAACAGCCAATTGGCATCGTAGTGCAGGTAGGCGGGTACTCCGCGCCAGGCCGGGTCGTGCAGCGGAGGATAATCGACTATCAATGCCGGGTCGGCCCGGGCCGGATCGCCCAACCAGATCCAGACCAGGTGGCCCCGTTCCTGGACGGGATAGCTTGTCACCCTGAGTGATTCCGGGATGCGACTCTGTCCGGGGATCTGTATGCAGGCGCCGGAGGAATCATATTTCATGCCGTGATACATGCAGCGGATGCAATCGCCTTCGATGCGTCCCATGGACAGCGGCGCGCCGCGGTGGCAGCACCGGTCGTCCAGCGCGATATACCTGCCGCTATCGCCGCGGAAAAGAACCACCGGCTTTTCCAGAATCGTGCGCGCCAGCTTTGCGCCGTGCAACAGCTCGTGGTCCCACGCGGCGACGTACCAGCAGTTCCTGAGGAAAATCCCATTGTCGTCGTTCATTGCGGCCTCACCCGACGGGAAGGGAGCGGAACCCATTGGGCCACAAGCCGGTCACGGGAATCAAGCAGCGCGCCATGACGTACCGCGCGGCCGCGTTTTGTGGCAATCTGCGGGCAGAATGTTCACCGTCATCGAACTTGAGCAGGGCACGCCCGAGTGGCGCGCCTGGCGCCGCGAGGGCATCGGCGCCTCGGATGCGCCGTCCATCATGGGTGAGTGTCCGTGGAAGAGCGCAAACTATTTGTTGCGCCAGAAAAGCGGCCCGGAAGCCGAACCGCGTCAGAACGCGGCCATGGCGCGCGGTACGCGGCTGGAACCGGAGGCACGCCGGTCCTACGTGACCGCCACCGGCCGGGACGTCGCCCCGGCCTGCCTGCAGAGCATTCAATACCCCTGGTTGCGCGCCAGCGTGGACGGGATCTGTTTCGCCAATCACATCATGGTGGAGATAAAGTGCGGCGATTCGGTATATCGCCAGACGGCAAAGGAGCGGCGCGTGCCGCGTTATTATTACGGGCAATTGCAGCATCAGCTTGCCGTCACCGGTTTTGCCGCGGTGGATTTCTGGTGTTACCTTCCGGGACGGCCGGAATTACTGTTGTCCGTCCCGCGTGACGAGCCGTACATTGAACGCATGCTGGGCGCGGAACTGGAATTCTGGGGCCGGGTACAGGAAGGACGCTAGTGTTTCAGATTGAATCTGTAATCCCGAGGCGCGAAGCAACGAGGGATCTTGCTGTAGGGACAGGATCCCTCACTGGGTTCGGGACGCCTACGGCGGATTCCCCGGTCTCCGCTCCCGGCTCGACTCTTCCGGGTACTTCCGTGTACCCGTCGCTTCGGTCGGAATGACAGCATGAGACAATACCAGGGGTTTGTTGTCATCTACCGCGCACTGATTCGATCATTACTTGTTGAGAAGGAATCGCCATGAGCGTCAGCAGTATTGAAATCCCGCAATCACCGGGAAGGTCCGGATCGATCCGCGATTTGCGCCGCACCGGCATCCATCCCGATCACTGGTATCCATTGTTGCGGGCAAAGAAGCTGAAGGCCGGCATGGCCATGGGTGTGACGTTCGCGGGCGAACCCATCGTCTTGATACGCACGGAGTCGGGTAAGGCGTTTGCGCTGGAAGACCGGTGTGCCCATCGCCAGGTGCCGTTGAGTGCCGGCGTGGTCACGGGTGAGGAGATTAAATGCTGTTATCACGGCTGGACTTACGACTGCGCCGGGCGTTGCGTCAACATTCCGTACATCGGCAAGAGTGAATCGGCGCCACGCGGCGTGCGCGTATTTCCCTGTCGCGAAGAGTACGGGTTCATCTGGGTCTTCCCCGGGGATGCGGCCAGGGCGGCGGGCGCCTTTTTCCCGGACGTGCCGTCCTGGAGGGATCCGTCCTACAAGACCCGCTACCTGGATCATGAAGTGGGCTGCCATTACACGTTCCTGCACGAGAACCTGATGGACATGAATCATCAGTTCCTGCACCGGCGCCTGATGGCGCAGATCAAGACCGGGTTCCTGGATCTGCGCGAGGGCGAGAACTGGGTCGAAGTGGACTACACCTTCTCCCGCGTCGGCAAGCAGCCGGTGGGGGAGAAGTTCATGCTTGGCGCTCGGCCGCAGGCGAGTGCGGAACGGCCGCGGGACTTGATGACCGTGCGCACCGAGTACCCGCATCAGATCCTGAAATTCTGGACCGCGGGCAGTGAACACCCGGCGCTGGATCTCTGGATCACCTATGTGCCGGTGGACGCGGAACAGCGCCGCAATCACACCTTCGCGCTGATGAACATCCGCAAACCGGGCATCCCCGGCATCATTGAAGTGTTGTGGCCATTCATTGTCTGGTTCACCAACGGCATCTTCGCCGAGGACAAGTGGGTGGTGGAGATGGAGCAGGCCGCATTTGATCGCCAGGGTGCGGACTGGAACCAGGAGATCTTTCCGGTGGTGCAACGGACGCGGGAACTGCTGCGGCGCAAGGGCATCACCATGTCCAGCCACCCGCTCACGTCCTGACATCCGTCCCGGCCGCGGCGCTGGAAGCACGCGCCGACTGCGGTAATTCCATTCAAGTCGCGCCGGATCGCCGCCGGCAACATGTACCTTTGCCGTCCCTTCTTTGTCTTGATATTAATAATATTATCGATAATATGAACGCATGGATTCCGCCATTCAGATCTCCGGTCCGCAACAGGACGATCCCATTGCGACCGCGGCGCGCTGGCTCGCCGGCAACCGGCAAGTGGCCATTGCCACCGTTGTGCGAACCTGGGGTTCTTCGCCGCTCCCGCAGGGAAGTCAGATGGTCATAGATGGCGAGGGTAATTTTTCCGGTTCCGTGTCCGGCGGCTGCATCGAAGGCGCGGTCATAGAGGCGGCGCTCGGCTTGCTGGCCTCCGCACCCGGATCGAAACTGCTGCGCTTTGGCGTTACCAATGAGCAGGCGTGGGAGGTGGGACTGTCCTGCGGCGGCGAGATTGAAATATTCGTGGAAACCGTCGCAGCATGAAGGTTGATGTCCTGCAAAAGCTGCAGGCCGCCAGGACCGCGTTCCTGCCGGTTGCGTTGGCAACACGCCTTGCCGACGGAAACCAATGCCTGGTAATCAACGGTGAATCCTCTGGCGACCTCATCCTGGAACCGCCAGCACTTGAAGGTATTCTCCAGTGCATCCGCACTGACAGCAGTGGCCATATCGACGGCGGAATATTTGCCCGCATCTACAATGCGCCCTTGCGCCTGGTCCTGGTCGGCGCGGTGCACATCGCGCAGGCATTGGCGCCCATCGCGCGCTGCGCCGGTTTCCGGGTGACGGTTATTGACCCGCGCACCGCCTTTGCAACCAGCGAACGCTTCCCCGACGTGGACCTGTGTACGGACTGGCCGGATGCAGCACTGAACAATATCCGGATCGACTCCCGCACTGCAGTGGTCACGCTGACACACGATCCGAAGCTGGATGACACGGCATTGCTGGCAGCGGTCCGCAGCGATGCGTTTTACATCGGCGCCCTCGGCAGCAGCAGGACGCATGCACAGCGCCTCACGCGCCTGCGCCAGGCCGGAGCAACCGAACCCGAGTTGGCGCGAATTCACGCACCGGTGGGCATCCCCCTGGGCGGGAGACGGCCTGCAGAGGTGGCGGTATCCATCATCGCCGGGATTATCAGCCTACTGCACGCCGGTGCCGCCGGATGAAGTTCGGCCGCGTTAATACATTAGCAGCGGAGGGTGGGATCCTCTCGCACTCCATCAAATTGCCGGGCGGCAAGCTCGGCAAGGGCATCCGGTTGTCAGGTATCGAAATACGAAATCTGCAGTCCGCCGGCATCAACGAGGTCGTCATTGCGCGGCTCGAAGCAGGAGATGTCGGCGAGGACGAGGCGGCCAACCGTATTGCCTGCGCTATCGCCGGTGACAATGTCATCGCTGATCCCGCCGTCAACGGCCGCTGCAATATTCATGCGGCAATCGGCGGGTTGCTGGTTTTCGACAGCGGAGATCTGATCACACTGAACCTGGTGGACGAAGCGCTGACTATTGCCACATTGCCGGCGTGGTCCGTGGTGCAACCGGACGATCTTCTCGCGACCATCAAGATCATTCCCTATGGCGTGCCCGGGCAGTCGGTGACGCGGTTGGTGGGTACTGCACAGGAAACCGGTTGCCGCCTGAATGTGCACGCGTTTCGAAAGTTGCGCATCGGCCTGTTGCAGACGCAGGTCAGCGGACTGGCGGAACGCATATTGGACAAAACCCGCAAGGTCACCGACCGCCGCCTCGGGCTGCTCGGCAATGAAATTGCCATGGAAACACGGTGCGCCCATCACGAATCAGCCATCGCGAACGGGATCGGCGAGCTGCTGGCTGCGGACTGCAAACTCATCCTCATCGCCGGTGCATCCGCCAGCGCCGACCGTCGCGATGTCGTCCCCCAGGCAATAGAGCAGGCAGGGGGACACATTATTCATATGGGCATGCCGGTGGAGCCAGGCAACCTGCTGCTGCTCGCCGAAATCCGGCAGGAATTCCCGGTCATTTGCCTGCCCGGGTGCGCCCGCTCGCCAGCCTTGAACGGATTCGACTGGGTATTGGAGCGCCTGCTCGCAGGGTTGCAGGTGCAGGCTGCGGATATCATGGCGATGGGTGCTGGCGGCCTGATCAAGGGCGCGCCTCCACGGATTGCCGGGCCGGCAGCGAAAGTCGGAGATCCCGACGGAGAAGATTGAATACCGCTCCGGACCGCCAGGGAAACTCTGATTAATTCGTCGTTCCCGCGAAAGCGGGAACCCAGCAAAATCAAAACCATGGATTCCCGCTTTCGCGGGAACGACGATTGCGAAATAAATCGGTGTTTCCCTAGCGCGCAGCCGTACGGATAACCCGTCCGACCTGCTCCAGGCTCGCCACGTTGTGCGCGGCGAGAAAATAATCAATGTAGGGAAGGGCGGCGCGCATTCCCTTGCAGATTGGTTCGTAATTGTCACGTCCAAGGAGCGGATTCAGCCAAATCACCTTCCACGCAGAGGCGCGTAGCTGGCGCATCTGTTCGCTCAGCAGACCCGTCTCCCCACGTTCCCAGCCGTCGCTGAGGATGATAACGATCGTCTTGTGATGCAGGTTGCGGCCGAGCTGGCTGTCATTGAATTCGCGCACGCTCGCGCCAATATTCGTACCGCTGCCCCAGACGGTGGCGCGCCGCGCAAGTTCCTGCACCGACAGGGAAATCTGCCGCCGGTCCAGGATTTTTGTCACCATGATCAAGCGCGTCGCAAATACGCCGATTTCGACCCGCGTCAGTTCCATGCGCAGGCTGCACATGAACTGGATCAGGAAGGTGCTGTATTTCTCCATTGAGCCACTCACATCGCAAAGCAGCACGAGGCGCGGCCGGCGTGGTTTCCGCTCGAGAAAGCGCATGCCTTCCGGTGGCAGCCCGAACGGGCTGCTGCGGCGAAACAGCCGGCGAAAGTCCGGTATCGTTCCATCCTTGCCGGACACGCGGCGCCGGCCGCGGTAGCTCAGGAATCGTTTGACCAGCGTGACGATCAGTTTACGTGCCTGCTGGGTCTCGGCCGCGGAAAGCGCGGCGAAATCCTTCTTGCGGACCACTTCGACGTCGGAATATTCGCTGCATTCCGGTTCCGCGCGGGTATTTTCACCCTCCGCATCGGGCTTACCGTCGCCTGCCTCGGGCCGGGGTTCATTGCGACCGTGCGGTTCGCCTTCCTCCCCCTCTTCGCTGTCGTCAGAACTCTTGCTGCGCGGATCCTGCTCGAAACCGGTACTGTCCCAGAACAGCGCGAAGACACGATCGAAGATTTCAAGGTGTTCCCTGCGGGAGACGAGGATGGCGCGGGCAGCGCTGTGAATGTCAGTGCGGCTGCCGAGGTTGACGGCTGCAAGTCCGCGACAAAGATCGATCAGGCTGCCGGGGCTTACCGGCACGCCATGCCGGGCAAGCATGCCGCCGAAACGCTGTATGTGCCTGAGCAAGGGCAGCGGTTGTGCGGTGACCTTATCGTGCCACGCCATGACGGGACCCGGGTGAGTCACTGGTACCGGCTCAGACGGCGGTCGAGCCACCGGCTAACGTCGGTCCGGTTTTGAAGTTCTTGGAAACGGCAATCGCCTTCAGCAACCGGTCCCCGGCAAGCTTTTCCTGATCGGACTTGTACTTCAGCAGGCAACTCAACGTATCGGCGACGACCTCCGGCGTGAGTTCCTCAATTCCGAGCGCCAGCAGCGCCCGCGCCCAGTCGAGCGTTTCCGCGATTCCCGGCCGCTTGTAAAATTCCTCTTCCCGCAGCAGTTCCATGAACTTGCAGATCTGGAATGACAGTCGATCGCGGATGCCCGGAACCTTCGAGCAAATGATGCGCCATTCCTTTTCGATGTCCGGATAGTTGATCCACTGATACAGGCAGCGGCGTTTCAACGCATCATGCACCTCGCGCGTGCGGTTTGACGTCAGCACCACGAACGGTGTCTGCCGTGACTTGATCGTGCCGACTTCGGGAATGGTTATCTGGAAGTCGGACAGAACCTCCAGCAGAAATGCCTCGAATTCCTCGTCGGCCCGGTCAATCTCGTCGATCAGTAGAACTGCGGGAGCGGGGCCTTCCCAGCGGACGGCCTTCAAAAGCGGGCGCTCAAGCAGGAAGTCATTGCTGAAAATATTGCGCCCGATTTGGTCCTTCTCCACGCCGCGTGCCTCCTGCATGCGAACCTCGAGGAGCTGGCGCAGGTAGTTCCACTCGTAGAGGGCGTTGTGAACATCCAGTCCTTCATAGCATTGCAGGCGGATGAGTTCGCTTCCCAGCACGCCCGCCATGACCTTCGCCAGTTCGGTCTTGCCGACTCCGGGTTCGCCTTCGAGGAATATGGGTTTACCCAGCGTCCGGGCCAGGTAGACACTGGTCGCCAGCGATCGGTCGGCAATATAGCCACCGGCCTCGAACCGCGTTTGTATCTCCTCAATGGTATCCAGCATGCATCCGTCCTTCGATCAGTATTGTGGCGTGGCCCATTAACGGCCAGAATATTAACAAAATCATTGATAATCTGCTATTGTGATCGCCAGTATTTCCACCGGGCCGACACCTTGCGCGACTATATCAATCTGCTGAAGGAACGCGGCGAACTGCGCGTGGTGTCGCGTGAGATCGATCCGGGCAGCGAACTGGCGGCGGTCATCTGGCATTCGCAGCAGGAAAGCGACGCACCGATCCTGTTTGAACGGGTGAAGGGCAGCAGCCTGTCCGTGATCTCCAACGTCTACGGAAGTCATCGCCGTCTATGCGATCTGGTCGGCACCGTCCCGGGGGACTTTTGCCGGCGCTGGCAGGAACTGGTCGATCGGCCGGTGGCGGACGCGGATATCTACCGTCCCGCGGCGGCGGGTGCATTCCCTTATCAACGCGGCAAACTCCGTGATCTGCCGCAGATTCAGTATTGCGAAAAGGATGCCGGGCCCTACCTGACCGCAGGCGTGTTCCTGGCGCGGGAACCGGATACCGGCGTGCCGAACCTGTCCTTTTCAAGATCCATGATGGTCAGTGACCAGGAACTGCGCGTGCGCCTGGCCCCACTGCATGATCTGACCAAATACCAGGCCAAGGCCGAAAGCCGCAATCAGGCGCTCAATGTCGCGATCCTTCTGGGTCCGCCGCCGGAGGTGTTCCTGGCGGCGTGCGCGTCGGTGCCATACGAGGCCGATGAGATGGCCGTTGCGGCGGCAATACGCGGCGAACCGATGCCGATGCGGTCATGCGAAGAGATTGATCTCCAGGTGCCTGCGGAGACCGAGGTCGTCATCGAGGGTCGAATCATTCCCAATGAACGCCGTCCCGAAGGACCGTTCGGGGAGTTCCTCGGCTACTACGTCAAGCAGGGACTGAATCACGTCTTCGAGATCCTGAATGTGACCTGGCGCCGTGATGCGATGTTTCACGCGCTCGTGTGCGGCTACCCGGAAGACCTGCGTGCGCTGGAGATTGCGTTCGCCAGCCGTGTCTACCGCAAGCTCACCAGCAGCCTGCCGGGCATACTGGATGTCAGCTGCAACCCATCTCCTATGCATACCATTGTCCGCATTGCCCAGCAATTTGAGGGCCACGCCAAACAAGTGTTGCTGGCCGCATTCGCCTCGCATCTGCAATACAACAAGATCTGCATCGTCGTAGACGAAGACGTCAACATTCACGATTTCAACGATGTCTGGTGGGCGGTGATCACCCGCTGCCGTGTCGATCGCGATGTGATGATCATCCCCGAAGTGCCGGGTTTCCACCGCGACCCGGGGGGAATGTTCAAGGGCCGGCTCGGAATCGATGCAACACGGCCGTTCGGCGCAGACGCAGAATACGAACGCAAGCGCGTGCAGGGCGCGGACCGCATCAATATCCGCGACTGGCTTCCGCGATGAAATTGCCGCAGATTCGCTGTCTTCCCGGAAACGCCGCAGGCGTTATCCGGGAACCAGATTCTTTAAAATAACAGGCAAAGCCACTGGATTCCGGCTCGCACAAATTTTGACTGGGCCCCGGCTTCCGCCGGGGTGACAGCCGGAACGACGGTTTGAGCAAATTCACGAATTATGCAGGGCTCAATGGTTACGCAGGATATTGACCACGGCCTCGGCGAAAGGGTTTGTTGACGGCGGCGCGTTGCGTGCCAGGCAAGCCTCGAACTGTCCGGACAGCGCGCCGGAATCCATGCTGCCATCGGCACCAATCAACAGGATGCGGGATGCGGGCGGTTCCCCGCGCCAGGGTTCTCCCTTGCTGAATTGCACCCGCCTGCCGACGACTTGCAACAGCACGCGCCGAGCCGGCACGTCGGCGAGATGCAGAACCCCCTTGGCGCGGAAGACGCCGTGCGGCAATTGCTGGCACAGGGAGTACAACGGTTCAAGCGCCAGGGGCTCCGCGTTCATCCAGCTCCAATTCGAAAACTGTCGCCCGTGATCGTGCGCGTGATCGCCGTTGACGTCGTCGCGTACCGGCCGAAGCCGGCGCTCATCAACCCCGAACAGGATCTGATCGGGAATCCGGCAATGTTCCGTCTCCAGTATCCGCGCATGGGGTGTGGCGTCGCGGATCCAGGCCTGGACATCGGCGCGGGCGCGCGCATCCACGAGATCGGACTTGTTGAGCAGAACGATATCGGCCGCCTGGGCCTGTTCCCGCGCGAGTGCCAGGTGATCGCCCTGCAGCAGCGGCGCATGTTCGGCGTCCACGACGGTGACAATGAGATCCAGCGCGACACGGCCGGCCAGTGCTGGCGACATGACCAGGCCCATTGCCGCGGCCGCCGGGTCCGAGACGCCGCTGGTTTCCACGATGATCGCGTCGGGGGCTGGCTGCCATTCGGTTATGTCGCCGATCGCGCGGGCCAGGTCGTCGCGGATCGTGCAGCAGACACAGCCATTGGCGAGGGCAAGGGTCTCCCCGGTGACATTGCTGATTAATTCTGAATCGATGTTGATGTCGCCGAAATCATTCACCAGCACGGCGATGCGGAGACCGTGGTCGCCACGCAGGATGTGGTTTACCAGCGTGGTTTTGCCCGCGCCGAGAAAGCCGGAAACCAGGACTACGGGGATCTTTGCCATGCCGACATTCAACCGGTGCACAAGGTTGGATTCAAGCCGTCCCGGCTCGAATTGCATAGCGGATTGTAAATTAAATTATTAATGATTAGAATGCCGCC
>CAYMXG010000060.1:0-10368 GCA_964394115.1 uncultured Enterobacteriaceae bacterium
CCGCTGGTCCTCATGCTGGAACCCCTGTTCCGCTGCAACCTCGCCTGCTCCGGCTGTGGAAAGATCGATTATCCGGATGAAATCCTGAACAAGCGCCTCAGTTTCGAAGACTGCATGACGGCCATCGATGAATGTGGCGCACCCATAGTTTCAGTGGCCGGCGGCGAACCGCTTATTCATACGGACATGCCGCGCATCATCAAAGGCTTTATCGAGCGCAAGAAATTTGTCTACCTGTGCACCAACGCTCTGCTGCTGGAGCGACGCATGGATGATTATCAGCCCTCACCCTACCTGACGTTTTCAATTCACCTGGACGGCAATCGTGATCGTCACGATGCCTCGGTTTGTCGGGAAGGAGTTTTCGACAAATGCGTCGACGTGATCCGTAGGGCGCGTGCACGCGGCTTCCGCGTCACCATCAACTGCACGTTGTTCCAGGGCGAGACTGCGCCGGAGGTGGCGGAGTTCATGGACATGGCCATGGAACTGGGCGTCGAGGGCGTGACCATCTCGCCTGGCTATAACTACGAGCGTGCGCCGCGCCAGGACGTGTTTCTCAAGCGTCGCGAGAGCAAGCAGTTGTTCCGTGACATATTCAAGCTTGGTGACGGTCATGGCTGGCGCTTCAATCAGTCTTCCCTGTACCTGGATTTTCTGGCCGGAAACCAGACTTATCAGTGCACACCCTGGGGCAATCCCACACGCAACATCTTTGGCTGGCAAAAACCATGCTACCTGCTCGTCGGTGAAGGTTATGCGCGCAGCTATCGGGAACTGATCGACGAAACCGAGTGGGACAATTACGGCACCGGCCGCAATCCAAAATGTGCAAATTGCATGGTGCACTGTGGTTACGAGGCCACGGCCGTCAACGATATCTTCGGAAATCCGGCCAAGGCCATGAAAGTCGCGCTTTTTGGGCCGCGTACCGATGGCCCCATGGCACCCGAACTACCGGTGCTGTACCAGGACGAACCGCAACCCAAGCCGCGACTGGTTGCCGAAATCAAGCCGGCCTCTGCCGGCGCCTGCAAGAGCAGCAAGCACGTAGCGTAATGGATCCACTCTGGCTGGTTGTGCCGGGGTGCGCGATCTGGTCTGCGATCCTGCTGCTTCCGTGGCGCCCCTGGTCAACTCAACCCTCCTTTGACGCGCAGACGCCGATAGCGGCTCCTGATCTGCGCGATGTGACGGTCCTGATCCCCGCCCGCAACGAAAAGGCGGGAATCGGGAAAACCCTGCAATCTCTGGCGAACCAGGGTCAGAATTTACGCATCGTCATGGTGGACGATCAGTCCACGGATGGCACTGCGGAGGCCGCGCGACAGTGCGGACTTCCCGGCCTCGGCATCGTCAGCGGTGACGCCCTGCCTCCGGGTTGGACCGGCAAGCTTTGGGCGCAGGAACAAGGTTTGCGCCATGTCGAAAGCAGTTTCGTGCTGCAGCTGGATGCCGACATCGAACTGCTTCCTGGCACCATCGCCGGTCTGCGCGAACTGATGGAAAGCAGGAATCTGGGCCTGGTGTCCTTAATGGCCAGGTTGTCCATGGACGGCCCATGGGAGCGCGCATTGATGCCGGCATTCGTGTACTTTTTCCGGCTCCTGTATCCGTTCCAGCTGTCCAATTCGCACTCCAGGCTGGTGGCAGCCGCCGCGGGCGGTTGCATCCTCATGCGAACCGATATCCTGCGCGAGATGGGTGGGTTTGGTGCGCTCAAGGGCGAATTGATCGATGACTGCGCACTGGCACGCGCGGTGAAAAAGTTGGGTCATCAAACCTGGGTGGGACTCACGCACTCCGCCATCAGCAATCGTCCCTACCGGGAATTGGGCAGTGTCTGGGAGATGGTGGCGAGAACTGCATTTACGCAGCTGCGGCATTCCACCCTGCTGTTGCTGTTTTGCACAGTAATCATGCTGGCCGCATTCGTGCTGCCGGTGTTGGCGCTGGGTCAATCCGGCACAACGCAAATCGTGGGCGTGGTAACACTGATATTGATGACCATGAGCTACATACCTACTCTGCGCTATTATGACATCCCGTTAATCTGGAGCCTGACCCTGCCGCTGGCCGGCGTGTTGTACCTGCTAATGACCTGGACCTCGGCCTGGCGACAATGGGTTGGCGCCGGCGCCCGTTGGAAGGAACGCCGCTACCCAAAATTGGAAACCCATGTCTGATTCCATTCCCATTCCGGCGCCAGGCGCCGTTACTGCCGGGCGCGCACGTTACATATTGATCCAGTGCTTCGCGTCCCTGTCGCTGCTATTCAATTTCGGCAGTGCCCTTGCGCAGGAGCCTGCGCCCGATTTCGAGGTGGCCGCCGGTATCGTGGCGGAATTGCACGGGGTCCTGGGTGGAATCATGAAAAATGCGGATGCGCTTGGATACCCGGGCAGGTTCCAGTTGATCGATCCGGTTGTCAGGCAGCGATTCGACACGCCGTTGATCGTGAAGGTCATCCTGAGCCGGCACTGGAACGGCTTGAGCGACGCCGAAAAAACCGAATTCATCCAGGTCTTTCACCAATTGAGTGCGGCCACCTACGCCGCGCGCTTCGATTCCTTCAACGGGCAGGAGTTTGTCGAGACCGGACGCGAGCAATTGAAGGCCGGCCGCCTCCTGATCAAGACGGAATTGCGGCGCCCGGATGAGCCACCGGTAAAACTGGACTACCTGATGCATCAGAACGAACAAGGAGAGTGGCGCATCATCAGCGTCATCGCCAACGGCGTGAATGATCTGTCCCTGAAGCGGGCCGAGTATGCCGCGGTGATCAAGGATCGTGGTTTTCCGGGGCTGTTGGAAGATATCCGCCGGAAAATCCAGGACATGGAATCCGGCAAGGAATCGTAGCCGGTGCGGCGTGATTGTGCGCCTTTAACGAGTATGTCAATATTCGGCCCCTCCCAACCCAGTTCACAGCGAAGGCATTGATTCCTATGGAAGTTAACCGTGTGCATGGCTTCATTTCGACCCTGGTCTTGCCAGCGCTGCTTGCGACTGTGGCGGGATGCGCCGGGCCACAGTCGAAATCCGACGCCAATACCGATCCGCTGGAACCGGCCAATCGCGCGTTTTATGGTCTGAATGAGGGGTTGGATCGAGGCCTGGTGAAACCTGTTGCCGAGGTCTATGACAAGATCACGCCGCGCGTTGCACGAACCGCCGTCACGAATTTTTTCGACAATCTCTTCTATTTGAACGTGATTGTGAATTCCTTCCTGCAGGGAAAATCTGATCAAGGCGTTTCCGATACGGTGCGCTTCGTGGTGAATTCCACGCTGGGCATCGGCGGGTTGTTTGACGTCGCCTCGGGCATGGGACTGCCCATGCACAATGAGGACTTTGGCCAGACCCTTGCCACCTGGGGATTTAATCCGGGTCCGTATGTGTACCTGCCCATAAAGGGGCCCAATTCCGGGCGGGATCTTCCGGATCTGCTGACCAGCGCGCTGCTCAACCCGCTGACCTATATCAGTGGCGGCATTTTGCTGCCGATCCAGGCGCTGCGAGTCATCAGTCTGCGCGCCAACCTGTTGGATGAAACCCGCATCCGCGATGAAGCGGCGGTCGACCCCTATTCCTTCACGCGTGAGGCCTATCTGCAGCGCCGCGAATACCTCATTTATGACGGCACGCCCCCCTCAGAAGGCTACGAAGACATCTTTGACGAGGATCCTGATTCGGAATCGGAATTGAAGATCGAGTAACCCCAATCCCCCGGGCTCCGGTCCCGCGCGACCTTCCCGTTGTCGATGTAAACCTGAAAACACGGCGGTCCCGCTTCGCCCTCCTGTCCCCTGATGACCTGCAGATTGGCATATAATTAACATAATTAGGCTCAATTCCTGAGGCCATTTATGGCTGGACCGTGCCCATGAGCGAAGAGATTCTGATCAACGTTACGCCCCAGGAAACCCGAGTGGCCATAGTGGAAAACGGCGTGCTCCAGGAGGTCTATGTGGAGCGCTCCCGGCGCCGGGGCCTGGTCGGCAACATCTACAATGGACGCGTATCCCGGGTCCTGCCCGGCATGCAGGCCGCGTTCATCGACATCGGTTTGTCCCGCACCGCGTTTTTGCACGTCTCGGACCTGGATTCGGGCATGGAGGAAGTCGATACCGGGGAACGAACTGCCGCCGCCAATACCGTAACCATTGAATCCCTGCTCCGGGAAGGCCAGGAAATCCTGGTGCAGGTTCTGAAGGACCCCATCGGCACGAAGGGGGCACGGCTGACGACCAGGGTTTCCATCCCTTCCCGCTATCTCGTGTTCGTTCCCGGGCAGGCGACACTCGGTGTATCCCAACGCATCGAAGACGAAGTGGAACGCGAACGGCTGCGCGGCATCGTGCAATCCAGCAACATGGCGGAAACACGAATCGCAGCCGGCGCAAGCAATGTGGTCGCGTTGGCCCCGTTGACCGGAACCCTCCCCGGTAGCCGGGGCGGATTCATCGTACGCACTGTGGCCGAGGGCGCCGCGGCGGAGGACCTGTATCGGGAAATGGAATTCCTGCAGCGGCTCTGGGAATCCATTGGTCAGCGCGCGAAAGCAAGTCCGGCGCTGACGCTGGTGTATGAGGATCTCCCCCTGGTCATGCGCACCATGCGCGATCTGGTGCGCTCACAGGTTGAAAAAGTCCGCATCGATTCTCGCGAGACCTTTCAGAAAGTGACCGATTTTGCGCGCCAGTTCATCCCGGAATTCGTGTCGCGTATTGAATACTACCCGGGCGAACGACCAATCCTGGATTTGTACGGCGTGGAGGATGAAATCCAGAAATCCCTGAACCGCAAGGTGCAGCTCAAATCCGGCGGCCATCTGGTACTGGACCAGACCGAGGCGATGACCACCATTGATGTGAATACCGGGGCGTTCGTCGGTCATCGCAACCTGGAAGAGACCATCTTCAAGACCAATCTTGAAGCAGCGCAAGCCATTGCCCGCCAACTGCGCCTGCGCAACCTGGGTGGCATCATCATCGTCGATTTCATTGACATGCAGGTGGCGGAGCATGCGCGCCAGGTGCTGCGTTCCCTGGAAAAACACGTCGAGCGCGATCATGCGAAGGTCGCGGTCAGCGAACTGACGTCGCTCGGCCTGGTGCAAATGACCCGTAAACGGACCCGCGAGAGCCTGGAACACACGCTGTGTGAGCCTTGTCCAACCTGCAGTGGGCGCGGCACCTTAAAGACGAAGGAAACCATCTGCTACGAGATTTTCCGCGAGATCCTGCGCGAGGTGCGCCAGTTCGATACCGGCAAGCCGCTGGTGGTGGCCTCCCAGTCCATCGTGGACATGATGCTCGATGATGAATCCAGCAGTGTCGCCGAACTGGAGGAATTCATTCGCCGGCCGATCCGGATCCAGGTGGAACCCACGTACCATCAGGAGCAGTACGACATTGTGTTTCTCTGAATACCTGTTTTTCCCCACCGCGTTCCCGCAGAACCTCACCCGCTTTCGCAAGTGCCCATGTCTAAGCGAATACTGAGGCTCATCTCCCACCTTGCCGTTTACATCATCGGTGCCGGTGTGCTGTTGGCGGCGGTGCTGGTGACGGCAGTGCGCATGGTATTGCCGGACATCGGCATCTATCGCACCGAGGTGGAGGCCTGGGTTGGAAACTACATGGGCTATCCGGTCGCCATACGTTCACTGGATGCCAGCTGGCAAGGCTGGGTCCCGAATCTCAGCCTTACCAACATTAATGTCTTGAACAGCGCCGGGACCAGGGCCATTACCCATTTTGAATCGGCTCAGATCGCCATCGATCCGGTTGCCACCCTCCTCGCCCGTCACATCGTGCCGAAACAACTGGTCGTATCCGGCTTCGATGTCTCCATTATGCGCAGGAAAAATGGCGCCATATTTATCCAGGAAATCAACATGGGAACCGACCCCGGTGCCGACACGGATCGGAGCGAGCTTGCCGACTGGCTGTTCCGGCAGAAACGCATTCGTATTGAGCGCGGCACGATCAAATGGACCGACAATCTGCATGCCCAGGAACCCATCCTGTTGACCAACGTCGCGCTGACCCTGCGTTCGGATGGGTCGCGCCTGCAGGTCGAGGGCTCCACCAGCCTGCCTCCAGCCTATGGCAAAAATATGGATTTTGCATTCGACGCCAGCGGCGACCTGATTACCTCCCGTTGGGCCGGCGAGTTTTATCTGTCAGCCAACGACATCAACCCGGACAATTGGTATCGGAATTACCGGCCCAAAGACATCAGCATCGATGGCGGCAGCGCCGACCTGCGCATCTGGTCGCGTTGGGCGGATGCCAGGCTGGCGTCCCTGCAGGGACAACTGACCTATCGCGATTTCGTGGCGCACGTGGACAAGGCCAGACTGCGCGTTGATCAACTGGCGGGAAGCTTCAGCGCCAAAGTGACCGGGGAAAAGCAATGGCAACTCGGGCTGCGGATACATAAATTGGAAACGGAAAACGGGACGTGGCCCGAATCGGACCTCAGGATTGAGGCGGAAGCACCCGCCGGCGCCGATAACGCGCGGCACACGGCAACATTTAATTACCTGAAGCTTGCGGATGTTGCGCCATTGGTATTGGCGCTGCCGCGCGCGGAGGGCGCCGACGACAAACGCCTGCGTCGGGTCAATGTCCGCGGCGAGTTGCAGAATGGCCTGGTCTCCTTTGGCGACGGGAACCTGACCTACAACTTCGGATTTCGCGGCCTGGGTGTCACCGGCGCGGAGGCACTGCCTGTAATAGAAGGCGCCTCCGGCACGTTGCGCGGCAATCTGACCCAGGCGCGCGTGCAATTCCAGGATGACGCCCTGACGCTGCGCAGCCCGCAGGCAGGGTCGGCAGTGCTGGCCTTGAGCGGGTTGCAGGGCACGCTGGCGTGGGAAAGGTCCGACGCAGGCTGGCAGATTGCCACCGACATGCTCGCGTTGCACAGCCCGGATGCGAGCGCCCATGTCTCCGGACGCATCGTCCACGAGACGGGCACAGAGCAGGGACCGTTCTTTGACATCACTGCCCATGCCGGTCCCGCCGATATCACGGCCGCCCTGGGATATCTGCCCTTGCGCGAGGACAGCCGCCTGCGCCAATGGCTCACCCGTTCGGTGGTATCCGGAAAGATGCTGTCCGGCGACCTGCTTCTGCGCGGGCATCTCGGCGATTTCCCGTTTCGACGCCGCGAGGGCAGATTCGCTGCGCTGGTCAACGCCGAGGATGTGACGCTGGATTACTCGGAAAAGTGGCCGCCCATCGACGGCCTCAGCGGCGAAGTTGAATTCGACGGCCCGGAAATGGTGCTGCGAACCACGGGGGGACAGATGTTTGACGCCACCTTTGCGGATGCCACGGCACGCATTCCCGACATTCGCGCGGCGGAAAAACGGCTGTTGATTGACGGCAAAGTCGCCGGACACATGCATGATCTGGGACTTTTCATCGAACAGTGCCCGCTCAACGCCGATCCCATACTTACCCGGATCAAAAACAGCCTTGTGGACGGTGAGATGGACCTGGGGCTGGCGATGTCAATGCCGTTGGGTGGTGCGGGCGCGCCGACCGAGATAAATGGCAAACTGCAAATAGGCAATGCCCGGTTGGTTTCCGGTTTGCCCAATCTGGTGCTGCAAAAAATCACGGGCGCGATCGATTTCACCCGCAACAGCGCCAACGGTTCCGGCATCCAGGCGCAATTCCATGGGCAACCGGTGGAACTGGCCGTATTTGGTGACCGTGCGCAACCAACGGAGCCGCCGCGCCTCGAAGTACGGGGGACCGGCGATGACACGTTCATCCGCGACCGGCTCGAGGAATTCTTCCCGGGCCTGACGGAAGAACAACCGGAATTGTTCGGCCGGTTGCGTGGCACCACTGACTGGGCCATGGCGGTAAGTTTTTTGGATACGGATGCCGATGGCAAAATCAATCGTCGCATCACTGTGCACTCCGACCTGACGGGCATGGAGGTGAACTTGCCCGCACCGTTAGGCAAGGTCGCCGCTGAGCCGGTTTCCTTTACCCTCACCCGCATTCTTGACACACCGCAACCCGGCGACGTGGAAGTACGGTACGGGGGGCGGATGGTGGCGGGATTCAGCCCGCGCTCCGCAGCGGTTGAATTGCCCGCGGTGGCGGTCCAGTTCGGCGATCCGGAATCCGCCCCGCATAGCGCCGCCGGGATCCGCGTCGAGGGCACCATGGATACGCTGCCCGTGACGGAATGGTGGGATGTATTGCGCGAGGTTCGCGACGCCCAGGCGCGGCGCGGCGCACTGACACCGCTGGACATCAGCGCCTCCGGGCAGGTGCGTCAGTTGCAAATGCTGGGTCAGGAATTCCACGACGTGCAGGTTGACGCAACGCGAGCCGACGCGGCATGGAACTTCCAGCTTCGCGGTGCGGAGATTGACGGGGAAATTTCCATCCCCGTCGTAGCGGATGAAACACAGCCAATCCATGTGGATTTGGAACGGCTGAAAATCGCCCGGGGCACCGCGCAGGATACCGGGCGCACACCGGACCCGCGCGCGCAATTGCCCTTGCAGGTGTCCGTGGCAGATTTGGATTTTCACGGCCACACATTGGGCGCAATGACACTCGTCTCAAGCCGCGTTGCTGACGGTATGCAAATAGACAGCGTGGAGTTCAACCAACCCGGGCTTGTCATCAGTGGGTCCGGTACCTGGCTGCGGCAGGGTGAGGACGACCAGTCGCACTTTGCCATCAAGGTGAATGCCGACGCCATGGACGACATGCTGCAGACCTTCGGCTACAACGTCGCCGCTGTGCGCAAAGGGAAGACCGAGCTGGATATCGATGCCGGCTGGGCCGGAACACCCATGGCGTTTTCCTGGGCCAATCTCAATGGAACCTTGCACATGCAGGTGCACAAGGGTCAGTTGCTGGATATCGAGCCCAAGGCCGGCCGTTTATTCGGGTTACTGAGCTTCCAGAGCCTGCCGCGCCGCCTGTCTCTGGATTTCACTGACCTGTTCGGCAAGGGGATGGCCTTTGATCGCATCGAAGGCACGTTTGACATTACCGGCGGCAATGCATTTACCAACGATTTACACCTGCGCGGACCATCGGCTGACGTTGCGATCGCGGGCAGAACCGGCCTGGCGGTACAGGACTACGATCAGATCGTCACAGTCACCCCGCAGGTGACTGAGAGCCTGCCCGTGGCCGGGGCGCTGTTCGGCCCGGTGGGGATCGGCGTGGGGGCGGTTATATACCTTGCCGGCGAGATATTCGATTCAATCACCCAGGGGATCGGTGACCTGCTGCAGTACCAGTACACGGTCACCGGCAGCTGGGACAACCCGGTTATTGAAAAGATAGATGGCAAAGACAAAGGCAATGGCTGAAAAGCCGCCGCAACAGTGGAGGCCCAATGTCACGGTAGCCGCCGTCGTCAAACGCGGCGATCGTTTCCTGTTGGTGGAAGAGAAGGATGGCGGCTCCAAGGTCCTGAATCAGCCTGCCGGGCATGTGGAGGAAATGGAAGGCATAGTCGCGGCTGTGTGCCGCGAGGTGTTTGAAGAAACCGGCTGGGAATTTACGCCGCGCGCGCTGGTGGGAATGTACTACTGGCACAACGCGGACAACAAGACCACCTATCTCAGATTCTGCTTCACCGGTGAGGTTGGCAACCATGACCCGGACCATCCACTGGATTCCGGGATCATTCGCGTACTCTGGCTCACCCGCGCCGAAATTGAAGAGCAGAAGGACCGACTACGCAGTCCCATGGTGCTGCGCTGCGTTCAGGATTTCGAGTCAGGGCAGACTTTTCCGCTGCATCTGTTGCGCCAACTCTGAAGCAACTGCATGAACGATAGCGTCGTCGTGGGCCTCTCCGGCGGCGTAGACTCATCGGTCACGGCACTGCTGCTGCTTGAACAGGGCTATAACGTGCGCGCCGTGTTCATGAAGAACTGGTTGGAGACCACGCCCGGCGGCCAATGCCTCTGGGAGCAGGACGTCGAGGACGCCATGCAGGTTTGCGACACCCTGGGCATCCCCCTGAACACCATTGATCTGTCCCGCGCCTACTGGGATGAAGTCTTTGCGCACTTCCTGGAGGAGTATCGAAGCGGACGTACTCCCAACCCGGACATCGTTTGCAACCAGGAAGTGAAGTTCAAGGCCTTCCGCAATCACGTGGTGGAACTGGGCGCTTCGCACCTGGCCACCGGACATTACGCCCGCTGCACGAAATCCGATTCCGGCTGGTTGCTGCAGCGCGGCCTGGATCCCAATAAGGACCAGAGTTATTTCCTGTGCATGCTGACCCAACGGCAGTTGGAAGGCACCTTGTTCCCGGTCGGGGCGATGCTGAAAAGTGACGTACGCAAGCTCGCAGCCA
>CAYMXG010000061.1:0-10339 GCA_964394115.1 uncultured Enterobacteriaceae bacterium
ATATTTATCCTTGTCTCCGCGGTCGTGCTGATTACCACTTTGATTGCCATCATCATCATCCTGCTGAAGCGTGGTCGCGAGGCACGCCAGGAACAGCGCCGTTATGTGGCTGAGGCCTTTTTGCGCGATGTCAGCGGCAGCACGACCCAGGGCATGTACAAGCTGGGCCTCAAGCCGATTATGTTGGGGCGGGTCGGCGGGAAGGACACTGAGTTTCTCGACTATATCGTGATCCCCAGCGCTACCATCGGGCGCCGGCATGCGCTGATAGAATTCAAGGACTTTGGCTACTGGGTCATGGATCAGGGCAGTATCAACGGCACCTTCGTCAATGATCGGCCGGTCAGCGCTGAGGTTCGGCTGAAACATGGCGATCGCCTGAGGCTTCACAAACTGGAGTTCGAGTTTGTAATGCCGGAACTCGGAGAGTCCGGCGTCACGGTACTGGCCGCGGGGTCGCGCCCCGCTGGCGCGGCGGCGGAACCTGCGTCCGCGCCTGTGCAATCGGATTTCATTCTGGAACCGGAAGCGGATCCGGTTCTGGACGCGGGCGGCGACGACCTGGACGGGTTACGGGAAAGCGTGGAATCCGGGGAAGCCACACTATTGCCGGGTTCCACCCCAAGCGCGGTGCCGGCGGGCGGGTCTGATGATGAAACGTTGCTGCCCGCCAGCGGCGGTGAAACTGCCGCAGAAGAAACGCTGCTGCCTGCTTCCAGCGGCGGTGAAACTGCCGCAGAGGAAACGCTGCTGCCTGCTTCCAGTGGCGCTGAGCGTGGCAAGGACAAATCTTCCCGACCCGGGAAGGGCAAGAAGGAAGATGATGTCTTCGATATCACCGGTGGTGGTTAATATTCTGCTTCAGGCGGCCGCGTCCGCCCATTTTTCATGAGTTCCCCCTGCCTGCGTTGAGCCCGGAACGATCGCACCGGGCCAGGTGAATCTCCTGTGAACAAGTTTCAACACTTTCAATCGCGGACCAGATCCCCGGATCCCGATCGGCAACTGCTGGCGCAGCTGGCCGATGGCGGAGTGCATTCCGGTGCCGATCTCGCGCATATTCTGGGTGTGACCCGAACCGCGATATGGAAGCGGCTTGCCGGGCTGACCGCGCGGGGTGTGCAACTCGATCGCATTCGTGGGCGTGGTTACAGACTGGCGCAACCCGTGGACCTGCTGGACGCGGATCGGATTCAGTCCGGGTTGCGACCCGGCATCAGGGCTGTGCTGCAGGAAGTGCGGGTTGATTTTTTCACCGATTCCACCAGCCAGCAGTTGCTGCAGGCCCCGGATTGCCATGGCCGGGTATGGCTGGCTGAATTTCAGTCCAACGGACGCGGGCGCCGCGGGAATACCTGGATATCGCCACTGGCAAGCGGGATTTGCATGTCCCTGGGTTGGCGCCTGGAGGCGGCACCCGCCGACGCCGGCGCGCTGTCAATTCTGGCCGGCGCCGCATTGATACGCGCGTTGCATCGGATTGGGGTGCGCGGGATTGGACTGAAGTGGCCGAACGATCTGATGTATCAGGGCTGCAAGGCAGGCGGGCTGTTGATCGAATCCCGTGCGCAGCTGGCCGGACCCATGGAAATAGTCATTGGGGTGGGATTGAACGTGAGACTGCCGCGTGGCATGGAGGTGGCCGGGGACAACCAGCCCGCGGATTTGAGTCAATGCTGCGCGCACCCTCCGGCGAGAAATGAGATCGTGGTGGTAGTGGTGGAAGAATTGGTCGATATGTTGACTGCCCTGTCCGCAGGGAAGATCAGCGCCTACCGGGATGAATGGCGCCAGCATGATTTGAGTATTGGCCACGCCGCCGAGCTGCGCCTGGCGGCGGAGTCCCTGCATGGTCATGTGCTTGGCATCTCGGATGCCGGATTGCTGCGCATGTCCGTGAACGGGGTGGAGCGGGAATTTGCCAGTGGTGAACTCAGCCTGCGCCTGCGCTGAATGATGCTGCTGTTTGACCTCGGTAACAGCCGTGCCAAGTGGGCAACCTGGTCAGCGGACCGCTATGCCCAAACCGGGTCCGTGGATCCATGTTGCCCGGGATGGGAATTGCAGTTGCAGCAGCAATTGCATGGGATCGCAACGCCGGAACGGATCCTGGTGGCCAGCGTGGGAGATTCGCGGATATTGGCGGCCGTGCTGGACATGACGAGCTCACGCTGGGGACAGGAACCGATCCAATTGCAGCCACAAGCACTGCAGTGCGGTGTGCGCAGCGCCTATGCTGAACCGGCGCAAATGGGCGTGGATCGCTGGTTGGCCATGCTGGCGGCCTGGAACCGGTTTCAGTGTCCGGTGTGCGTGTTTGACATTGGCACCGCGGTGACCGCAGACGTCGTTGCGGCGGACGGGCGGCATCTGGGTGGACTCATCGCTCCGGGAATTGCGCTGTCTCAATCGATGCTGCAGACAAACACCGCCGGGATCCGGCAGGTAAATCCCGAGGCGGATGTTACGCTCGGGCAGTCCACCGGCGCCTGTGTTGCCAATGGCTGCCTGCTTGGCGTCGTCGGCACATTGCGCATGGCGCTGGAACTGATGGAACGGGAGTGCGGTCCGGGCGGTGCGGCGGTCGCCACAGGCGGGGATGCCCTGCGCGTCCTGCCGTTCCTTCCGGATTCGTGTGCGCATATCCCAAACCTCGTGTTTGACGGCATGCTGCTTGCCGCGCGGGATAATTGACATGCGCTGGGTGGCACTGTGCCTGCTGGCGCTGAACCTCGTGCATTATGGCTGGCAGGTTGATGCGGATACGCGCATGGTACGCGCGAACCGGTCCGCGGCGCTGACGCTGCCGGCCCGCGTCGGAGAACTCAAGTTGTTGCGTGAACTTGCACAATTGCCTGCAGCGCGGGAGGAACTGGAAGGGCAACTCGACTTCGAGCCGGCGGCACAGGCGGTAAATGATCCAGGATTGCAGACGGAAACAAGTGTGCCGGCGGAGATCCAGGCTGGTACGGGCGCCGGGCCGGACGAGTTGGTGAATCAGCTGCCGGATCTGGATTTGCCTGGCACTGCAGCGGGTGCCGGGGTTGCGGGTGTCGAAGAATACTCCTGCTTCTCATTCGGGCCCTTGCCGGAGGAGAAGCACGCCATCTGGCTCGCGGATTGGTTCCGGGTGCGCCTTATCCCGCTGCGCAGCCGCGTCGGCGAAGACGCGGATCGAAGCCTGTTCTGGGTCTACCTGTCTCCACAGCAGTCGCGGCAGGGCGCCGATTCCGTGTTGGATACGCTGGCGAAAAAGGGTATCCAGGACTACCGTCTCATTGATCGCGGTAATCTGGCCAATGCAGTCTCTTTGGGGCTGTTTTCCTCGCAAGCGCAGGTAAATGAGCGCCTGCGGCAGTTGCGTGAACAGGGGTTCCAGCCGGTAGTTGTGCCCTATCCGAATGTGCAGCGCGTTCACTGGGTCGATGTGCGTTTGCCAAAGGAGGACCCGGTATTACAAGAGATGTATACGGGCTTCCCGTCCCGGTTCGGTTCCGTGCCGGTGGCATGCAGCGAAATTGCCTTGGACCAGTCGGCCCCATAAAATGCAGGGGGTGCGCCGTTGCCACCTGTCCCTGCCGGTAACGATGCCGCGGGGAAAGCGGTTCAAACACGCCGTGGAGAAATCCGTGTGAGAGTTATTTTTGCAGTTGCGCTTGCCTTCTGGATGGTGGCCACCCACGGCGCTGCTGCCGACGTTCAGGCATTGATTGCCGACGGCAAGTTGCAACCGGCCCTGGACCAGGTCGAGGTTGATTTGGCGCAGAACAAATCTGATGTGACCCTGCAATTTCTCAAAGGACTGATATTGGCACGCATGAACCAGCTCGACCAGGCCGCCGAAATATTTCAGCACATCACCGAGGAACATCCCGAGTTGCCGGAGCCATTCAACAACCTGGCCGTGGTGCATGCCGCGCGCGGCGATTTCGAAGCTGCGCAAAAGGCGTTGCAAATGGCCATCAATACCCATCCCAGTTATGCCACAGCCCATGAAAATCTCGGCGATATCTACGCCAAGATGGCCAGTCAGGCCTACAATCACGCGCTGCAACTGGACGAGGCCAACAGTTCCGCCAAGGCCAAGCTGGCGATGATTGACGATCTGTTCCCGGTCGCCGCGTCCAATAATGGCGCCGACAAGACGGCGCTGGCAGCGGCCGCGCCGGCCAGTCCCGGGCCATCCGCAGGAGTCGGGGTTGCCGTGCCGGCTCCAGAGCAACCACAACCAAAAACGGAACCGGAACCGGAATCGCAACCGCTGCCGCAGCCAGCGCAGCCGGTTTCAGCCCCGCAGCCGGTTGCCGTGGACATCGCCCCCGAGCCTGAACCGGCCACGGAAAAACCCGCACCTGCGCCCGCGCAGGTTTCGGCGGGGCCGGAGCTGCGCGCAGCAGCGGAATCCTGGGCCAAGGCGTGGTCAGATCGGGATGTGGAGGCCTACCTCGCCGCCTATGGTGCGGAGTTTGCACCCGCGGACGGCACTTCCCGCGCGCAATGGGAACAGACTCGTCGTGCGCGGCTGCAGCAGTCAAGTTTTATCCGGGTGGGCCTGGCCAACATGAAGGTAGTTGAACATGGGCCGGAACACGCGCAAATTTCATTTGACCAACACTACCAGTCCGATGCCTTCAGCGATGACGTGCGCAAGATACTGATCATGAGGAAGGTTGACGCGGACTGGAAGATAGTTGAAGAATCAGTGCGCTGATATCGGAGATATCACCGTCATGCGCAGCCTTGTCATTTCCCTGCTTTTATTGTCACAGTGGTCTGCACCCGTTGGCGCCGGGAACATTATTGCCAGCCATGCCCGGTTGCATGAACCGGACCCGGGACAGGAGGCAATCCTGGTACGGGCGCTGCAAAATGTCAGTGTCAGCCACATCGACGCTGCAATGACCGACCTGCGGCGGTTGCTGGCAGTCAATCCCGACTTCCGGCTCGCTCAGATGGTGTACGCGGATCTGCTGTTGTCCAGGACGGGGCCAATCTCGGAATTTGGCGCCGTGCCGTTCGCGCCTTACCAGCAGATCAGCGCACTGCGTGATGAGGCACGGGCGCGGTTGCGCCATTACAGCGCGCCGCCACCCGTGGATCAGATCCCGTCCGCACTGGTCAAACTGAGTGATCAACAGGGCTACGTGGTGCTGGTGAACATGACCACTTCCCGGCTGTATTTGTATGAGAACCGCGGCGGCGTGCCGCATCTGGTGCGTGACTTTTATGCCACGATCGGCAAAAACGGCACCGGCAAGCTGGCACAAGGCGACCAGAAGACCCCGGTTGGCGTCTACTTCGTCACCGGTACGATCGCCCCGGAAAAGTTGCCGGATTTCTACGGTTCCGGCGCCTTCCCGATTGACTATCCCAATGCCTGGGATCAGCGCCGGGGGCGCACCGGGTACGGCATCTGGTTGCACGGCACACCAAGCAACACCTTCAGCCGCCCGCCACGGGACAGTGACGGTTGCGTCATCCTCAGCAATGCGGACCTGGAGAGCATCAAGCAGTACATCCTGCCCGGTGAAACACCGGTCATACTCGCCGAGGACATTGAATGGATCTCACGCACCCAGTGGGAGCAACGCCAGGCGCGGCTCGCCACCGTGGTGGAGCAATGGCGCAAGGACTGGGAGAGTCGCAACACCGAGCAGTACCTGGACCACTATTCGCCGTCCTATTCCGGACTCGGCATGGACTATGACCGGTGGGTGGCCTACAAGCGCAAGGTCAACAGCGGAAAGCAGTTTATCCGCGTGGGTATCTCGGGGCAGAGCATGTTTCTCTACCCGGGCGAGAAGGCGCTGATGGTGGTTACCTTTCAGCAGGACTACAGCAGCGACAGGAATCATCGGCGCTTCGTCAAGCGCCAGTACTGGAAGCGGGAGGCCGACGGCCGTTGGCGCATCCTCTATGAGGGATCGGTCACCTGATCCAACTTCTCCCCGAAGCCGGGTCCATCCACCAGGCGGCCATGCGCCGGCGTGTTGTTTGAAAGCCAACGCACCAGGTCGCGCCACATCTCCGCCACCTCCGCCGGCTTGGGCATGGTGCCGGCATAGGGCAATTCCACTGTGACCACGGGTATGCGCCGTTGTACGCCGGCGTAATTCCCCAGCGACCCGGGAAACGTACCCAACAGGTTCAGGTACAGGCGACCGAGTTTGCGCGGGCCGCTGCGCGGGCCATCGTAGTCCACGACGCCGTGGGGTGCGTGAACCGCGACAATCACGTCCGGTGAGAAGCCATTGATCTCATCCACCAGCCAGCGCGACTCGGGTTCACTCAAGGGTTTCTTGCCCGGGAAGTAACGCGGACTGCTGTTGGTTTGCTCGACCCAGTATCGCGGCGCCAAATCCTCCCAGCCCGGCATGGGAAAATTCCGGTTCAGGTCCACGCCGTTGGCGTTCATGCGCCATGCCTCCTGACGCAGCAATCCATCCGGGTTCAGCAGCGGCACGATGCGC
This sequence comes from uncultured Enterobacteriaceae bacterium, assembly GCA_964394115.1. GTDB lineage: Bacteria > Pseudomonadota > Gammaproteobacteria > Eutrophobiales > Eutrophobiaceae > 2-02-FULL-61-13. The sequence goes on from CAYMXG010000061.1 coordinate 6,471, forward strand.
CAGTGAAACAGCCCGGTGTGATGCTCATCCAGGATGCCCATCCATTTGAAGACAATGCTGACCGAGGAATATTCGTCGCCATGAATCCCGCCGACGAGCAACACCCGTCCCCGCGACTGTCGATCCTCCATCGGCAGGTACTCCTTGAACAGGATGGGCGCGCCCTGTACCGACTCACCGCGTGTGATCGCCAGTGCCCGGTCCAGGCACTCGCCCTGGTCGACGCTGGCCAGTTTCTGCGCAATGCGGTCGCACTCGCCGGTGACCTGAGTGTCCGCGTCAGCAACGCCGACCGCGGTGGCCAGCAGGATCACAGCCCATGCCTCGCATTTCATGCAACGGTCCCCATGTCCAGCACAATGCCGGCAAATATCGTCAGCCCGACCCAGTTGTTGAGCATGAAGGCACGGAAGCACGCTTCGCGGGAGCGATCACGGATCACGATCTGATGGGCGAGAAACTGGGCGCCGGCCAGGGTAATGCCCAGATAATAATAGAAGCCCAGCTGCAACTTGTACCCGGCCAGCGTAAGCAGCACCAGCATCATTATCTGCATGATGCCGATGATGGTGGTGTCGGCATCATCGAACAGGATGGCCGTGGATCGAACGCCCAAACGCAAGTCGTCGTTCCGATCCACCATGGCGTAGATGGTGTCATACACCATCGCCCAAAGTATGTTGGCCATGTACAGCATCCAGGCCACCGGCGGCACGCCGCCGGTCTGTGCTGCGAATGCCATGGGGATGCCCCAGCTGAAAGCGAGGCCAAGAAAGAACTGCGGCACCCAGGTGATCCGTTTCATGAACGGATAGATGCCGGCCAGCACTGCGCCGGCAAACGACAGCAGTACCGTGAGCCGATTCGTGGTCAGCACCAGCAGGAACGCAAGGCCGAACAGCAACGCAGCCAGCACAAGGGCCTCCCCTGGCGCCACCCGGCCCGTGGCCAGTGGCCGGTCACGCGTGCGAGCGACACTGCCATCCAGATCGCGGTCGGCATAATCATTGAGGACGCAGCCCCCCGATCGGGTAAGGAATACGCCCAACACAAACACCACCAGCAGGTGCAGGCTGGGAGTGCCATTGGCGGCAAGCCAGAGCGCCCACAGTGTCGGCCACAGCAACAGCAGCGCCCCAATGGGCCGGTCCAGGCGTGCCAGTTGCGCATAGAGAGTGAGCCGGGCACGGTCCGGGATCCGCGGCAGCGGGAATCCGGTCGCAGAATCAAGACCGGAATTGCCTCCCGGCAAACGGGCAACGGAACGACTCATGGGCGTGGGGCCATGCGGAGGGCTCTCAGGCGCGGGCGCAGCAGGTTCGTTTCATGGTGACAGGTATTTTAGCAGGGTGATGCAGAACCGTGTCGTGCCCGGAACCGGCAAGTGGTCCCGCTTACACTGAACCCAGCGCGGCATCCGGGGATACCCAGCGCGCGGTCAATGCCGCGAGTCGTTCCGGGTGGCGTTCTATCATCATGTCGGCAACCCGTTGCACTTGCGGGATCAGGCGCGCGTCCCGCGCCAGGTCAGCGACCCGCATGCGCTGCAGACCGGTCTGGCGCGAGCCGAGTATCTCCCCCGGGCCGCGCAGTTCCAGGTCTTTTTCCGCAATGACAAATCCATCCGTAGTGGCGCGCATGGTCTCCAGCCGGGCCCGGGCCAGCGCTGCCAGCGGCGCCTGGTAAAGTAACAGGCAATTACTGGCGTATTGCCCGCGCCCGATACGGCCGCGCAACTGGTGCAGCTGGGCCAGGCCGAGCCGTTCTGCGTTTTCAATGACCATCAGGGTGGCATTGGGAACATCCACGCCCACCTCGATCACCGTCGTCGCCACCAGCACGTCAAAGGTGCCGGCACGAAAGGCCTGCATGGCGCGGTCACGTTCCCGTCCCGGCATCCTGCCATGCACGAGGCCGATGCGCAGCGTCGATAACTGTTCGGTCAGCATGCGCGCGGTCTCCTCCGCGGCCTGGAATTGGTCATCTTCCGATTCTTCGATACGCGGGCATACCCAGTATGCCTGCCGCCCCTGGGCGCAGGCATTGCGAATGCCCTGCATGATCTCCGCGCGGCGGTCCGCGGACGTGACCACGGTTTGCACCGGTTGCCGGCCGGGCGGGAGTTCGTCGATGACACTGACATCCAGGTCCGCGAACAGGGTCATTGCCAGCGTGCGCGGAATGGGCGTCGCGGTGAGGACCAGTTGGTGCGGGAATGTTTCCAGGTTCGCACCTTTTTCCACCAGTGCCAGCCGCTGATGCACGCCGAAGCGGTGTTGCTCGTCAATAACCACCAGTCCGAGGCGTCCAAAGCTGACGCCCTCCTGCAACAGGGCGTGGGTACCCACCGTCATCACCAGTTCCCCGTCGGCCAGACGCTGCAGGTGCTGTTTTCGTTCCCGCCCAGTCACACGGCCGGTCAGGGTAAGCACCGGAAGTTCAACCGTGGCGAACCAGCGCGACAGGTTGTCGCGATGTTGCTCCGCCAGCAATTCGGTCGGCGCCATGAGTGCCGCCTGGTAGCCGGCGGCAAGGGTTTGCACTGCGGCGGCGGCGGCGATGACGGTCTTGCCCGAACCAACATCCCCCTGCACCAGGCGCAGCATCGGAATTGCGGCGGCCAGGTCCCGTTGCACGTCCTGCAAGGTGCGCCGCTGTGCCCGGGTCAGTTTGAATTCCAACCCGGCCAGGAAACGGTTCAGCAGGTTGCCGTCGCCGGCCAACAGGCTGGGCGCCCGCAACGTGCGAACCTCCCTGCGCAACAGGCGCAGGCTGATCTGGTGCGCCAGCAGCTCCTCGAATGCCAGGCGCCGCTGCGCCGGATGCCGGCCGGTCAGCAACTGGTCCGTGTCCGTGCCCGGCGGCGGTGTGTGCATCAGGCTGATGGCGTCGTGCAGTCGCGGCAGGGCAAGATTGCGACTCACGCGCTCCGGCAGGAAATCCTCCAGTGCCTCCGGCGCCGTCTTCAACGCCGCCAGTGCCTGGGTTGTCAGCCGCCGGAGCACCGACTGCGGTAGCCGCTCGGTGGCGGGATAGACCGGCGTCAGCGTGTCCTCCAGATCATCCGCGGCATCTTCCTGCACGCGCCGGTATTCCGGATGGATCATTTCCATTCCACGTGCCCCGGCGCGCGCCTGTCCCCAGCAACGAATCGTCGTTCCGCGTTCGAGGTTGGCCTGCTGTGCGCGATTGAAATGAAAGAAGCGCAACGTCACTGATCCCGTGCCGTCAATGATCCGGCAGAGCAGGCTGCGGCGGCGTCCAAACCGGATTTGCGCGAGGTCAATCTGCCCCTGTACCAGCACCTCCAGTCCCGGTCGCAGGCTGCCCATCGGCGTGATCCGGGTCCGATCCACGTAGCGCAGCGGCAGGTGAAACAGCAGGTCCTGGAGGGTGTGCAAACCGAGCCGCGCGAGCCGGGACTCGGTGGCGGGTCCGATGCCGGGCATGCGGCCCAGCGGCGTATTCAAGCGCGGGGGCTCCGGCAATCGCGTCGGCCGGGCCTGACCCCGGCTCAGGCGTCCAATACCAGCACCGCGTCCACCTCCAACAGCGCACCGCGGGGCAGGGCGGCGACACCCACCGTGGCACGGGCCGGGTAGGGCGCCTGGAACCAGTTCGCCATGACCTCGTTGACCACGGGGAAGGCGCCCAGATCGGTGAGGTAAATATTGATCTTCACTATGTTTGCGAATGTGCCGCCTGCCGCCGTCGTCACCGCAGCCAGGTTACGGAACACCTGTTCGGCCTGAACACGGCAATCACCCGCGAGCATCTCCATGGAGGCTGGATCGAGGGCGATTTGACCGGAGAGATAGACGGTTTTGCCGTGGGCGACCGCCTGGGAATAGGGGCCAATGGCGCGAGGG
>CAYMXG010000062.1:0-10284 GCA_964394115.1 uncultured Enterobacteriaceae bacterium
CGGCGGGATAACGAAATGCCGGCCGGGGGGTGCGCGCGACCTCCAGCAACAGTTCTGCGACGCACTGGGGATCATCTCCCTGACCCATTCCGGCCACTGATGCCGCCTGCAAATGCATGAGGAGTTCGCGGTAAGGCGAATCGGGAGGCATGGCGAGGTCGGCAATGATCTTCTCGGCCATGGCCGTGTTGATGGCCCCGGGTTCAATCACCGAGACAAAAATACCGAACCGATCCACCTCGGAACGCAGGCTCTCCGAGGCCAGTTCCAATGCAGCTTTTGAGGCGCTGTACGCAGACATGCCTGGCAGGCCGACCAGGGCAGAAAGCGATGACATCATGATGATCCTGCCGCTGCCGCGCCGGCGCATGTGCGGCAGGACTGCGCGGGTCAGGCGTAGCGGGCCGTAAAAATTTGCATCCATCACTTTTTCCAGCGCGCCCGAGGGCATGTCTTCAAACGCACCGGGGATGGCAATACCGGCATTGTTGATCAATACATCAATGCTGCCGGCCGCGGCGAGCGCTTCTTCCACGGCGCCGGCAATACTGGCCGGGCTGGTGACATCCATGGGGATTGGGTGCAATGCCCGGCCATTTTCCGCCGCCCAGTTTGCCAATGATGCCGCTGCGCCTGGGTTCCGTATCGTGGCGAACACGCGGTAGCCCTGGTGCGCGAAATGCAAGGCGCTGACGCGACCAATGCCGCTGCTGCACCCCGTAATCAGGACATTTTCCATTCAACCCGCTCGCCCTTGTTGTTCACGCAGGTTCTCGATGACTTCTTTCACCTTGGCCAGCACACCGGTGAAGGAATCAAAGTCGTCAATGGAGATTTCCACAAACACTTCGTCCAGCAAGCGCTCGTATTCCGTCTCCATTTCCTTGAACAGCTTGCGGCCCTTGGGTGTCAGAGTGACGACAAACGACCGGCGATCCGTGGGCGTGGGCTGGCGCTTGATGAACCCGTCCTCGGACAGGCGCTCGGCAATGCCGGTGATATTGCCCTTGGTTACCATGAGCCAGCGCGACAGTTCGCCCATGGTCAGGCCGTCCGGCACGCGGTCCAACGCCGCCAGCAACTCAAACCGCGGCAGGGTCATCGAGAATTTTTCCCGCAGCATGACCCGGATCTCCTGCTCCACCATTTGTGTGCAGGCGACAATGCGGAGCCAGAGCCGGAGGCCATCCTTGTCACGCGGGATGTTCTCCATCTTGCGTTCGAAGATTTGCAACGGGCTAGCCATGATTTCTCCTTAGATCCCCCGGTAATCGTGTGGATGCGTGATGCCGAAGATATAGTTTAGACTTAAATTATCAAATGGGGGTTATTGATGCGACTGCCTGGGATGCTTGCGTTGCTGATGCTCTGCACCCCGCTCGCGGCGCCGGCCGGGACACTGGAGGCGGTGCGGGAACGCGGGTTTCTGCGTTGCGGGATTGTTGAGTCCAGCCCCGGGTTCAGTGTCGTTAATGATCAGGGCGAGCGTGCCGGATTCGACATTGATCATTGCAAGACCCTGGCGGCGGCGATCTTTGGCGAGTTTCGCATAGAGTATGTGCCGGTAACACCGCATACGGCATTCACGCTGCTGCAATCGGGTGGCGTGGATGTATTCCCGGACGGGGCGACCTGGTCGTTCACGCGGGATATTTCCCTTGGCCTCGATTATGCCGGCGTATATCTTTTCGCCGGGCAAACCTTCCTGGTGCGGAAGGACGCGGGCATCCGGCGCGTGGCGGACCTGGATGGAGCCACCATCTGCATCGCCCAGGGCACGACACTGGAACAGAATATGGCGGATTATTTCGGCGCCCACGGCATGCATTACCAGGCGCTGACCTTTGCCGATATCGACAAGGGCCTGCAGGCGTACTATGCCGACCGCTGCGATGCCTTTACCAATGAAGGCGCCTCCACCGCCGGGCGTATTTCCAACTGGCCGGACCGCGACGATCACGTGATCCTGGAGGAGGTCATTTCCAAGGAACCGTTCGGCCCCATGGTGCGCCAGGATGATCCGCGCTGGCGCGATCTCGTGCTGTGGTCGTTCAATGCGGTGATTGCGGCGGAGGAACTGGGCGTCAATCAGGCCAACGTCGAGGAGCAGCGCAGTACCTCCCAGGTTGCGGAGGTGCAGCGCATGTTGGGAATAAACGGGGCCTTCGGTGAAAAACTCGGCCTCTCCAACGACTGGGCCTACAACATCATCCGCCTGGTCGGCAATTACGAAGACCAGTGGCAGCGTAATTTCACGCCACTGGGACTTAAGCGCGGGCTGAATGCCACCTGGCAAAACGGCGGACTGCATTCGGCGTTGCCGTTTCGATAAACATGCCCCGCCGCCTGCTCATCTACCAACTCCTTCTCGCAGCCGGGATCATCGCCCTCGCCTGGCTCCTCTTTTCCGTCACCCAGGAAAACCTGGACCGGCTTGGGGTCGACTCCAATTTCAATTTCCTGTTCCGGCGCGCCGGTTTTGAAATAGGACAGTCGCTGATCCCGTTCAGTGCCGATGATTCCATTTTGCGGGCGTTAGTGGTCGCACTGCTGAACACGCTGGTACTGGCCATTGCCGCCATGGTTTGCGCCAGCATGCTGGGCCTGGCGCTTGGACTGGCACGCCTGTCGGGCAATTGGCTGCTATCGCGCATGGCGCTGACTTACGTGGAGTTATTTCGCAATGTGCCGGCCTTGCTGCAGATCTTTTTCTGGTATTTCGTGGTGCTGCGTACCCTGCCCCGCGTGGCGCACAGCATCGTGCTTTGGGATGCCGTGGTCCTGAACAACCGCGGGTTGTTTCTGCCGGGCCCCGCCGACAATCCGGGCGCATTTGTCGTTGCCGCGGCATTTTTGCTGGCGATCGGCAGCGTCTGGGCCGTCGGCCATTGGGCTTCGCGCCGCCGCTACGAATCCGGCCGCTCTTTCCCGCTGGTGCCCGCGGTCTTGCTGATCTTGTCCGGTCTGCCTTTGCTTGCCGCATGGAGTGCCGGCGTGCAATGGGAATTTCCGCAGGCAGGCCGTTTCGGCTACGGCGGGGGCATCGTGTTATTGCCGGAATTCCTGGCGCTGGTGTGCGGCCTGTCCATGTATAACGCCACGTATATCAGCGAGATCGTGCGTTCCAGTTTCAGCGCCCTGCCCCGCGGTCAGTTGGAGGCGGCCGAATCGCTGGGCCTGTCGCGGCATTTTGCAGTGCGCCTGGTCCTGTTGCCGCAGGCATTGCGCATCATGATCCCGCCCCTGACCACCGTGTACCTGAACCTGTTCAAGAGTACGTCGCTGGCCGCCGCCATTGCCTATCCGGAGGTGACATCGGTCCTTGTCGGCACTGTGAACAACCTGGCCGGCCAGCCGGTCACCATCATGGTACTAACCCTGGTCATCTATGCCTTCGTGTCCTTGTGCATCGCGCTGTACCTGAACTGGTACCAGCGCCGGCTGGCGTTACGCGGAGCCTGATCTCCATGCGTCGATTCAGAAACGGCGTGCGCTGGGTGCGATCGAATCTGTTCTCCACGCCACTGGATACAACCTTGACACTGTTCGCATTGGGTTTGGCCTACGCAGTGCTGGCGCCGGCGATCCAGTGGCTGATAGTGGACGCGCAATGGCGCGGGAACATGCCCGCTGACTGCCCGGACAAGGCGGCCGCATGCTGGCCGTTTATCCGGGCACGCTGGGACCAGTTCATTTTCGGGCTTTATCCGCAGGCCGAACGCTGGCGCATCCTTCTCGGTGTCGGCATCGGGATCATTGCCGCGTTGCCGCTTTTCATGCCGCGCTTCCGTTACAAGGGTTGCCTAATGTGCCTGCTGTTCATCCTGTACGCAGGTATCGGGAGGATATTGTTCGTGGGTGGAGTATTCGGCCTGACTTACGTGGACACGGGAAACTGGGGTGGATTTTTCCTGACCATCGTGACGGCCGTGTTTGTGCTCGCCACGGCGTTGCCCCTGGCCGTGCTGTTGACACTGGGACGGGAGTCGTCCTTGCCGTTGCTGCGGTTCTGTTGTTCCGCCTGGGTCGAATTCTGGCGCAGTGTGCCGGCACTGGTGGTGTTGTTCGTGGCCATCATCATGTTCCCGCTGTTCATGCCGCCGGGATTGGAAGTGGACAAACTGCTGCGCGCATTGCTGGCGCTCACCATCCTGATGTCCTGCTACCTGTCCGAGGCCCTGCGTGGCGCGCTGCAGGCGATTCCCAGGGGACAATACGAGGCGGCGGATTCGCTGGGAATGAATTACTGGCAGAAAACCTTTCTGGTCATCCTGCCCCAGGCCATTCCGACGGCGCTGCCGCAGATCACCAGCAACTTTATCGGCCTGTTCAAGGAGACCACGGTGCTGCTGATCATCGGGCTGTACGATCTGCTGGGCATGGTGCAGAGCGCCGCGTCAGACCCGGTCTGGCTCAGCCCCGGGGTCAGTGCTACCGGTTACCTTTTTGCGGCGCTGTTTTACTGGGCGTTCTGCTTCGGCTTGTCGCGTTACAGCGCCGTTCTCGAACGGCGCGCATCACGCTTCCGTGGGCAAGCTGTTGGGGCGAACAGTTGATCCCAACTTGCGGGTTGTGTCTAAGATTGTCATTCCGAAGAAGCGAAGCGACTGAGGAATCTGCGCGGTCAAACACGGCAGGATTTCCCGCTCCGCTCGAAATGACAGGATCCAGGGACCGCGAATTGCCGGCAATGGGCCAATTAGTTTAAGATTAAACTAATGAGCGCATCCGTCAAAACCAGTCCCAAGCCCGGCCGCCCGGAATCCAATCCGGGGATCACCTCGCTGCCAAAGTACCAACCCGGCAAGCGCGTGCTTTCCGGCGGCGCCCGAGCCATCAAATTGTCCAGCAATGAATCCGCGTTCGGGGCCAGCCCGGCCGCCATTGCCGCGTACCACGCCATCGCCCCGGAGCTGCACCGGTATGCGGACGCCTCGCAGGCGGAATTGCGTGACGCCATTGCTTTGGCCTATGGCATACAAGTCGGGCGCATTGTCTGTGGCAACGGTTCGGACGAAATCATCAATCTCCTCCTCCGCGGTTTCCTCCGGACCGGCGATGAATTACTGCTGAGCGAAAATCATTTCGTCATGTTCGCGGTACATGGGCGCACCCAGGGGGCGCGCGTCATGCTGGCCCCGGAACGGGACTGCAACATGGATGTGGATGCGCTGCTGGCGCGCGTGACACCGGCAACCCGGATGATGGCGCTGGCCAATCCCAACAATCCCACCGGCACCTACTTGTCACAAAGTGAAATCAGGCGGCTGCACGCCGGATTGCCCGGCAATGTGTTGCTGGTTCTGGATGGCGCCTATGCGGAATATGTGCTGGCGGCGGATTTTGACCCCGGCTTCAATTTGGTGGATGCCAACGAGAATGTCGTGGTCACCCACACATTTTCCAAGATCTACGGGCTGGCCGGCCTGCGTATCGGCTGGACCTATGCGCCGGATCACGTGGTGGACGTGCTGGAACGGATCCGATCACCATTCAATGCGAGTGCTGCAGCCCAGGCGGCCGCCACGGCGGCGGTGCGGGATCAGGATTTCGTGCGCCGCGCCCGGGATCACAATGCCCGCTGGCTGGAACGTCTGCACCGGGAATTGACCGGCATCGGGATCGCGGTGACGCCCAGCGTCGCCAATTTCTATCTTTTGCGGTTCGACGGGAAATCCGGAAAGAGCGCCCCGGCTGCCGCGGCCTGGCTCGAATCGCGCAACATCATTCCGCGACTGGTGATGACCGGTGACGCGGGCAACGTGCTGCGCATCTCGGTTGGGTTGGACGCCGAGAACGCGGCGGTAATCGCGGCCCTCACCGCGTTCATGCACAGCCCCATACCCGGCTGATCAGTGCGAACTGTCTCGAACGCTGTCACACAATACCTGGCCGCCTGCCGGCCGATGTTGATCAACGGCAATTGGGTCCAGGCAGGCAGTGGCCGGAGTTTTCCCATGCTGGATCCTGCGTCCGGCCTGACCGTCGGCAATGTGGCCTGGGGTGGACCGGCCGAGGTGGAAGCGGCGGTAACGGCGGCCCGGCGGAGTTTCGATGCCGGCAGCTGGCGTGATCGCACTCCGGCGGAACGCGCGCGCATACTCTGGCGCGTCGCCGATCTTATCGACGCACACGCCGGGGAACTGGCGGAACTGGAAACGCTCGACAGCGGCAAACCGTTTCTCGCCACGCAGGCGCGGGAGATCCCGTTCGCCGCCGAATGTTTCCGCTATCACGCCGGCTGGTGTACGAAACTGGATGGCGCTACGCGCGACATTTCGATCATCCCCGGGGCGCGGTTCCATGTGTACACGCGGCGCGAACCGGTGGGGGTCGCGGCGCTGATCGTGCCGTGGAATGGACCCCTGGTGCAGGCAGCCTGGAAACTGGCCCCGTCACTGGCCGTCGGGTGCAGCGTAATCATCAAGCCGGCGGAGCTGACGCCCCTGACCACGTTGCGCCTGGGTGAACTGATGCTGGAAGCGGGCATTCCGGCCGGCGCCGTCAACATCGTCACCGGCGACGCAACGGTGGGAGAAGCGCTGTCGGCGCATCCCGGTATCGACAAGATTTCGTTTACCGGTTCCATCGCCACCGGACGCAAGGTGATCCAGGCCGCTGCCGGTAACCTGAAGAAAGTCACGCTGGAGCTGGGCGGCAAGTCGCCGCTGATAGTCTTCCCGGATGCGGATCTGGATCAGGCCATACCCGGGGCGGCAGCGGCCATCTTTTCCAACGCGGGCCAGGTGTGTGTGGCCGGGTCACGCCTGTATGCCCACGCATCGGTGCACGACGAAGTCGTGGCCGGCATAGCGGAGCTGGCGCGCAAACTGAAAGTGTTGCCCGGCATGGACCCGGAATCGGAGATGGGCCCGCTGATTTCCGCGGGCCACTTGCAGCGGGTCAGTGCCATGGTGGATGCCGGTCGCAGCCAGGGCGCCCGGGTGGTCACAGGCGGTAAGCGCCTGGATCGGCCGGGCTATTTTCTGCAACCGACGGTGTTTGATTCAGTGCGGCAGGATATGCGCATAGTGCAGGAGGAGATCTTCGGGCCCGTGTTGTCCGTGCTCCGCTTCGAAAACGAGGCGGAGATCATGCCGCTGGCCAATGACACCGTCTATGGGTTGGCGGCGAGTATCTGGACCCGGGATGTGGGGCGCGCGCACCGGATGGCTGCCGCCATTCGCGCCGGACTCATCTGGATCAATTGCCATGGCATCCCGGACATGGCGGTATCCTTCGGCGGCTTCAAACAGTCCGGCTGGGGCCGGGAGAATGGCTACGAGGGGTTGTTGCAGTACACGGAGTCAAAATCCGTGATGGCCATGATCTGAAGAGAGAGTGCCGTGGCGGCCGTCGCTGCGCCTGCTGTGACCATTTAACGCGAGGTGAGCCTCCCCTGTTCCGGCTTGCTCCTGGCCTGCAACCAGGGCCAGATCACCTTCCGTGCCGTGATCCAGTCCAATGACGTGGCAATGCGGATGTTGAAGCGCGGGTTGGGCACTGCAGATATTTCCTCCCCCTGCCGGTGCAACGCCTTCCACAATTGATCCGCAAGGATGTCACCATTGCTTTTCCCGCCGTGCAGTTGCTGCAACGACTCGAGCAGAAATGCCTGTGGCATGGCAATGGATTGCAGATGGGTCGCGGAAACGGGCGGCAGCACGATTCCGTCGTTTACTTCCCCCACCGCCGCGAGCGCGGGGCCCACGCAAATCCCGGCCCCGTGATCCAGCGCTTCCAGCGCCACCTTGGTCATTAGCGCCGGCCCCGCAAACGGGTACGCGAGGTCATGCAGCAACACCACCGGAGCCGCGAAGGGCGTGATGGCGGCCAGGATGGTATCCAGATCAAACCGCAATGCAGCGCACACCTCGGCCCTGGCGCCGAGCAACTGCTTCGCGGCATCGACGCCCTCGGCGGCGATGAGCACGACGCTGCCGCCCGCGCATTTCGCAACCCGATCAACAACCATCTCCAGCAATGAGTTCGTGCCAAGCCGCAGGCCTGCCAGCGCGCCCGGATGTTCGCCCTCCACGCTCCCCAATGCGGAGATTACGGCGATGACCTGGTGCCTGGGCACAAAGGCACGCTTGTTGCGCACGCGCCGCCGGACGTCGTTGCGCTTCCCGCCCTTTCGGAGTCGCCGCGGCGCCACGATTTTCTTCTGTTGTCTTAACCCGTGAATGCGCATGTTTCACCAGCGGCCGGCATGTTCTTCACCGTAACGTTATCACGCGCTCGATGGAATCCTGCCATGGATCCGCACCCGGGCGGCTACGGATCAGCGTCACCTCGCCGCGATATTCGCCGGCAGGCCAGGTTGCGCGGGTTCTGCGTTTCCCCACGTAGATGTATCGACGCGCCTGTGTCTTGTCGACCTGTTGTTCCCGGGTCAGCAGTGCCGTGCCGTCCGGGCCGTTAATGTTGAATCTGATCAAATCTCCCTGTGCCACGCCAAGAATTTCCACCCACAGCACCAGCGCCGGAGCCCCGCTGGTCAGTGGCTGGTCACCAGCCTGCCCGGCGCGAATCTGCCCGATGTCCGGTGGCCCGGCGCTGAAGCCGGCGTTGTACAACGCTGCGGGCTCGTAACTGACATGCAAATCTTTGCGCCACAATGCCGCCGCAGCCTGCCCGCAGACCGTGCCTGCGGCGAGCCCCGTGAAAGGATCAACTACCCTGCCCAGGCGGCGCACGGCGAGATGCACATGGGGAAACTCCGCCCAGCCGGACATGCCCACGGCGCCCAGGGTGGCCCCCGAAGAAACCGATTCGCCCGGCTGCACGACGATGCTGCCCTGACGCAAATGGCAATACTGGGTCTGCCAGCCGCCGTCATGATCAATGACCACGCCATTGCCGCACTCTCTTCCCTTCAAGCCGGTCTCGGCGCCGGGCGCAAGCAGGCCGGTGTCGCCCATGCCGTCGCGAACGCTTTTCACGCTGCCTGCAGCGCTGGCAAGCACGGGTACACCGGCAGCCATGACGCCCCGATCGCGAATGGCGAAGTCCACGCCGTCGTGACCGTCATAGGTGCGAGCCCCGCAACGGAAGTCTGAAAAGCCGGGACCCGGATTGATGTCGAGGTAATTTGCCGCCCAGCAATTCTCACCGGATTGGCATTGCAGTGGCAGGCCCAGTGCAATGGCAGGCGGGGAATCGGCAGTCTGGGCAGAGGCAGGCGCGCCGGATAACAGCAGCAACAGAAAAATCACTGCGGGACGGGACGCAGACTTTCCCACGTCGGTACTGTTACCGCTGCGGATGGTGGTATTCCTCTTCCTGTTCAATGTCCTGATTCAAATGGTTGAGTTTGCCGCTGTCCGTGATTGCGCGACGCATCCTTTCCGGGATGACGGCCGAGTTCAACGTACCGTCCTCGTTGATGCGCGCATAGATGCGGGTCGCGCGACCTTCGCACACCGGTGCATTGGTCAATGCGTTCTTGGCCTTGCAGTTCCAATGCAGCGAGTGATCTCCCATCTTCTCCAGCGTGATGGTCGTCGCCACGCGATCTCCATAACTGGCCGGGCCGATAAAACGGAAATGGATCTCGCCCATAACGAACGTGGTGCGGTCGTTTTTGATCATCTGGTCAATGGGGTAACCGATGGTGCGGAAAAATTCGTGCTCGGTGTCATTGAACCAGGCCACGATACGCGGGTAGTACACCAGGCCGAACGGATCCGACTCACCCCAGTTGACGGTGATCTCTTTCCAGTACATCGCCATGGTCATGTGCGGCTCCTCAGTCAGCTCTGAATATTTTTGTCCTGGCCTGGTTCAGCGGACGGCATAAACCTGCTCCCGACAGTTTCTGCACTCCCGTCATCCGCGGTCGGCAGAAACTTGTTCCCGACAGTTTCTGCACTCCCGCCATCCATGGCGGTCGCACCTTTTAACGGATTTGGCCGGTGCTGTCACGGGCCGCGTTCCTTGACGCCGAAGATCGTTACATGTAAACAATGTCCTCTCATCCCGGGGAAGGAAAATGGTCTTCAGCGTTGAGTATCTGATCCGGTTCCAGCATTGTGACCCCGCCGGCATCGTTTTTTACCCGCGCTACTACGAAATGTTGAACCAGGTCGTCGAGGACTGGTTTGCGGATGGCCTGAACTGGAGTTTTGCCGATATGGCGCGGCAGCGCTCCGAGGGGGTTCCCCTGGTCACCGCCAAATGCGACTTTCTGGAGTCTTCCCAGATTGGAGATCGCGTGACTTTTGCGCTGGACCTCACCCATATCGGGGGTAAATCCTTCGCCATTACCATTACCGGTTCCTG
>CAYMXG010000063.1:0-10122 GCA_964394115.1 uncultured Enterobacteriaceae bacterium
AGCCGGAGCAGGCGAGGTTGCAGCGGAACAGGGGTTCCAGCATGAGGACCAGCGGATAACGGACCTCATGCCGGATCTTCTTGCCCAGAATGTACTTGGCAACTCGAAATTGTTGGATTAATGGAACACCCATTTACGCTACTCCGTAGTTTGCGAGGGGGGTCCCCGTCTGCCAGGGGGACTCAGAAAAGGCCCAGAAAATTAGGGGGATAATTTAACAGGCGTGCATTGTACTGGCAAGGTTTCGGCGCAAATCGGTTTGCAATTTGTTGCAGTTCTGCATCAAAAATGCGGTTGAGACATTGCAAGGGCAGATACCGAAACGCATAATGCCTTCCCCCCAATTGTCATCGGTAGATTCCCGTGCCAAGCAGCGGTTCCTTGTTGGAAAGCATTCATTCACCGTCGGATTTGCGCCGCCTGCCCGAATCGCAGCTTGAGCCCCTGGCCGCCGAAGTACGCCAGTTTCTGCTGGACTCGCTGAGCAAGTGCGGCGGGCATTTTGCCGCGAGCCTGGGGGCGGTGGAACTGACCATCGCGCTGCATTATGTATTCAATACACCCGAGGATCGGCTGGTTTGGGACGTGGGCCACCAGGCCTACGTGCACAAGATTCTGACCGGGCGGCGCGATCGGTTGACCACCATCCGCCAGTGGCAGGGACTGGCGCCATTTCCGCGCCGCGAAGAAAGCGAGTACGACGCCTTCGGTGTCGGACATTCGAGCACGTCCATCAGCGCGGCACTGGGCATGGCCATTGCCGCGAACCGGCTGGGTGAAAAGCGCCGTGCCGTTGCCGTCATTGGCGATGGCGGACTGACGGCCGGGCTGGCATTTGAGGCAATGAATCATGCCGGCGACATGGATGTTGATTTGCTCGTAATCCTGAACGACAACAACATGTCCATTTCCCCGAATGTGGGCGCGCTGGCTAACCGCTTTGCGCAGATCCTTTCGGGCAAGCTCTACACCAGTGTCCGCGCCACCGGCAAGAGGGTGCTGTCAAAAATGCCGCCGGCGTGGGAGCTGGCGCGTCGCGCCGAGGAACACCTCAAGGGCCTGATCGTCCCGGGCACGTTGTTCGAGGAATTCGGCTTCAACTATATCGGCCCCGTGGACGGGCATCACCTGCCCACGCTCCTTGAAACGCTGCGCAATATCCGCCAGTTGCACGGGCCACAATTTCTGCATGTCATCACGCGCAAGGGCAAGGGGTATGCGCCGGCGGAGGAAGACCCGGTCAAATACCACGCGGTGACGCCGTTTGATCCTTCCAAGGGCATGGTGGGCGGCAAGAAACCCGGCAAGCCCAAGTACCAGGATGTTTTCAGCGACTGGGTGTGTGACATGGCGGCACGGGACCGGCGCCTGGTGGCCATCACCCCGGCCATGCGCGAGGGATCCGGACTGGTGCGCTTCGAAAAGGAGTTTCCGGATCGGTATTTCGACGTGGCCATCGCCGAGCAACACAGTGTAACGGTCGCGGCCGGCATGGCCTGCGACGGGCTGAAGCCGGTGGTGGCCATCTACTCGACTTTCCTGCAGCGCGGCTATGATCAATTGATTCATGACGTGGTGGTGCAGAATCTGCCGGTGTTGTTCGCCATTGATCGTGCCGGGCTCGTGGGCGGCGACGGGCCGACTCACAATGGTTGTTTTGACCTGACCTACCTGCGCTGCCTGCCGGGGATGGTGGTCATGGCGCCGGCTGATGAGAATGAATGCCGGCAGATGTTGTACACCGGGTTCCTGCTGGAAAAACCTGCCGCCGTGCGTTATCCGCGCGGCACCGGACCGGGTGTCGAAGTGCAGCAGGAGATGACGGCGCTGCCGCTTGGCAAGGGCATCGTCGCTCGGCGCGGGCGCAGGATTGCGTTGCTGGCATTTGGTTCCATGGTCGCGCCCGCAATGGCGGTGGCCGGGGAAATTGATGCCACGGTGGTGAACATGCGGTTTATCAAGCCCATGGATGAACAACTCGTCCTGGAGATGGCGCGCAGCCATGAGTTCCTGTTTACCGTAGAGGAGAACAGCATCCTGGGCGGCGCGGGTAGCGCCGTGAATGAAGTGCTGGCGTCCCATGGCGCCGGGCGCGCAGCCTTCAATTTCGGCATTCCCGATCGGCTGATCCAGCACGGCGAGCGGGAAGACATGTTGCGGGACGCCGGCTTGACGCCGGAAGGCATCGGCGCATTTGTGCAACTTCACGTGGAAGGGGAACAGACCGCGAAGCGCGCGTGACCCGAACCAGCGCAACTTTTCAGCGCATCAAGGCTTTGGCCCGATATGCGCCATTAACCGGCGCCCCACCTGTTCCGGAGTTACCGCCGGGCGCGGCAGGTCGGGCAATGTCCCGGTCTTGATTTTCATATGTCCAAGGATGGGACCAGTGTGGTGACGGTTCCGATCCAGCAGCCAGTCCAGCAAGGCGATGTCAGTCACCCGCATGGTTTCCCGGTAACCGCAGGCAGCGGCAATATGCGCGAAATCCACGTTGGAAGTGACCGTCGCCTGGGCACCGGTGGAATCATGGGCCTCGTTGTCCAGGACCAGGTGCACGAGATTGCCGCCGCCATAGGTGCCAATGGTTGAAAAAATTCCCATGCGCATGAGCGCAGCGCCGTCGCCATCAATCACGATGACGCGCAGATCCGGGCGCGCCAGCGACAATCCCAGCCCCAGGGCGGGGGCGCAGCCCATGGAGCCCACCATGAACAACTGGTTGGGCTGATCACACAGTGCGTGCAGTTCCCGGCCCGTGTAGCCGGTGGTGGCGATAAGTACGTCCTGGCGCAGGGCTGTGCTGGCGGCAAGATGGCGCAACACGTCTGCGCGTGCCGGGATCGAGGCTGCCGGCCCGGTTGCCGGCGTGACCGGTGTGGCGCCGGTTTCCCGCTTCGGGATGCTACGCCGTCGCAACGCGTGCGGGGCGACGGTGCCCTTTTGCATGATGAAGGCAAACGGACGCCGCTCCGCGGCCATCCACGCTGAAGCCCGATCCAGTGCGGGTTCAATCCCGGCTGCGGTGGCAGGGAAGACCTCCCACGGGATCTGCATCGCATCCAGCAAGGGCTCGGTGATACTGCCCATCAGTTCGTGTTGGGGTTCGTCGCTCAACCCCGGTGCACCGCGGTGGGTGATGATCAGCAAAACCGGGATGCGAAACACCCACGTCAGCGAAGTCAGTGGGCTGACGGCGTTGCCGAGACCGGAATTCTGCATCATGACCACCGCGCGCTCGCCACCCAGCGTCGCACCCGCACCGATTGCAACGGCATCGCCTTCGTTCGCCGCGGACAGGTAGGCCAGGGATTCGTCGTTGATGACGTAGTTGATAAAAGGCGTCAGAAACGAACAAGGTACGCCCACGTAACGGCGAAACCCCCGTGCCCGCGCCGCTTCAACGAAATTTCCGGCTTCAATCATGGGGAAGACCGTTTCTGTCTCCCATCCCTAAAAATGACTTTGGGCAAAATCCCCGGCCCGATCCAGGTCAGCCAGTTGATTGACGTCCAGCCAGTGACCATGAATGTAATGAACCTGCACGACACGACCGGTGCGGACCAGGTGATTGAGGAGATCCGGAATGGTGAGCTGCGCGAGTCCGCCGTCAGCGCGCAACTCGGCCAACGCGTGCGCAATCCATTCACGGCCCCGGGCGCGTGCCCTCAACATGCCGATCCAGCGTCCGGATGGTTTATCGGGGGTCGGGACGCTGGATTTCTCTTCAATGCGCAGCAGGTGCACAGGTTCGCGGAAGAGAGATCGATCGTCGGTGCGCGAGCAATACGCCAGGTCCGGCGTACCCGACTTGTGACTGCCTTCCAGGGCCGAGTCCACCACGACCACAAGTTCGCCCGGGCTGTCCAACAAGTCCCGAAGAATATAACCTCGAAACAGCAGGTCCCCGTAGAGGATTACCATGTCATCCTCAAATCGGGTCGCGGCGCACTCCAGTGAGGTAAGTTCACCGGTGGTCGCGTAGTCAGGATTCTGCACCACCTCCACGGCGCCGACGTCAATGGTGTCTGCTTTATAGCCTGCCACTACCACGACCCGCCCGATGTCCTGGCGTTTGAATTCCTCGGCCAGGCGTTGCAACAATGGCTTGCCGCCCACGGAGATCATAACCTTGGGGCGATCCTCGGTCAGTTCGTGCAGGGCGTTGCCACGCGATGCGGCCAGTACGATGGCCTGGGTGCGCGCCGCCGGTTTCAGGTACCGAACCTGCGCGGCGCTCAATTCGGCGGCGCCCTGCAATTCAAAAATGTGACTGACCGAGGCGATCCTGTGTTCCACGTCGGCCACGGATTCCTCCGCCTTGATGTGGGCGCTGACCTGCTCCATTGCGTCCACGGCGGCGCGGAGCATGTGGTTGGCCCAGATGGCAATGCTGATCCGGGCGTTCCGGAACACTTCGGTCGGCGTGCTGAAAAACTTGGTCGGTACGACGACGAGCGGCGCGCGCCCGGCCCATTCCTGCGCAAATTCCAGAATTTCATCGGGACGCGACAGCTTGCTGTGGATCAGTATCGCGTCGGCGCCCGCGGCATGGTAGGCCTCCGCGCGCCGCAGCGCCTCGGCCATGCTCCAGCCCGCGATCAGCGCCTCGACCCGGGCAATGATGCAAAAATCCGTGTCGGTCTGGACGTCTTTCCCGGCCTTGATCTTGCCGCAAAACTCGTCCACGTCAGCCAGTGGCTGCTTTTCACCGTCGATGAAACTGTTGGTCTTCGGAAACTGTTTGTCCTCGATGCAGACGCCTGCCACCTGGCGCTGTTCCAGTTTGCGCACCAGCCGGCGCATATTGTTGAAGTTCCCATACCCGGTGTCGCCGTCGAGCAGGATCGGGATGCGAGTGACGTCACTCATGAATTCAAGGACGTCCACCACCTGGGTCCAACTCGCCTCATTGCTGTCGCGCACGCCAAACTGCGCCGAGATGGCGAGGCCGCTGGCCCAGATGCCGCGAAATCCGGCCTGCTCGACAATGCGCGCGGAGATGCCGTTGTGCGCCTCCAGTAGAAACTCCAGTTGCGGAGAACGCAGCAGCTGGCGCAATTGCGCGCAACGTGTGGGCTGGTTTGTCATCAGGGTCTAGGCGCTTATGCGTGGCAGGATCTCATCCTGGGCCCGCGCCACATCTCCGGGGAAATCTATCTCAATCCATGGTATTCCGGTGATGTCCTCGTAGCCGAACTCCGCGGGTGCGCCCAGCACGAGATCGCGGATCGCCTCTTCGTAGGGTTCGTGCACCAGTCCCTGTGCCACGTACTCCTCGCATCGCGCCGCCAGCGCGGCCGCCATTTCGGGCGCGAAACGAAAAAATCCGACGGATTCGCCCTGCAGGTCGCATTCCAGGCCAGTGGCGAGTTGCTTTCGAAATTCCACGATTTGTCCGTCCCGGACACACAGCTTGACGGGCTCGTCGCCAGGTTCAAAATCCCGATCCAGCAGGAAGCAGTTGGCCACGGACGTTTCGGCCAGCCTGGCCAGGATGCGCGTGTCGCACAGCACATCCGCGTCCATCAGCAACACCGGCTCACCGCTGCGCAGCACGTCCCGCGCCGTCCACAAACTGATGACACTGCCTAGACGGAAATCTTTGTTGATCATGCGGCGGATGCGATCAGGGTCGGGAAAGGTGGCGATTTCTGCCTCAATAAGGTCAGCGCCGAATCCGGTCACCACGTGAATCTTGTCAAAGCCGAGCGCACGCAGCGCGCGGCAATGTCGCAGCAGGAGACTGGAGTCACCCATTTCCAGCAATGACTTGGGTTTCCCCGCAGTTGCCGCGCCGAGGCGCTCGCCCACGCCGGCTGCCAGTATGATTGCTTGCATTGACCCCCTCTCCCGAATGCGAAGTGCGGCTGAAAAAGCGCGTCAGTATAGCGGATGACTTCCGGCGGCTCCCCGGCAGGCTGCCTGCGTGGCTCGCTAGGATGCGCCTGCTTCTTGCAGTACCATACCTTATAACTGATTGATTTTCTCCGGGTTACAACCCACTTCCGCGAGCAGTTGCCGCCTGCATGTCCCAATCCATTCCTGAAAAGCTGGGCAAGTATGAGATCGAAGGACAGGTCGGTCGCGGCAGCATGGGCATCGTTTACCAGGCCTATGACCCCTTCGAGGATCGCAAGGTTGCGGTAAAGGTCGCGTTGGCGGATTCGCTGCGCGACAAGGAATCCGGTGCCCGCTACCGCAAGATGTTTTTCAACGAGGCGCACACGGCAGGCATGCTGCGCCATCCCAATATTCTCGAGATACTGGATGCCGGCGCCGATGGTGACGAATGCTACATCGTCATGGAACTGGTCGGGACCGGTGATACGCTGAAGTCGTTTTGTCGTCCGGACAACCTGCTGGACATCCGCCAGGTGGTCGAGATCATTTTCAAATGCGCCAAGGCGCTGGATTATGCCCACCGCCAGGGGGTAATCCATCGGGACATCAAACCGACGAATATCCTGCTGACGGCCGACATGGACGTGAAGATTGGCGATTTCAGCATTGCCCACCTGGTGAAGGCCGACACCACGCAGACCATGCCCATGGGTTTTGTCGGTTCACCCCGCTACATGTCTCCGGAGCAGGTGCAGGAGGACACCATTACGAACCAGACTGATTTGTTCTCGCTCGGAATAGTCATGTACGAGTTGCTGACCGGCAAGCACCCGTTCAGCGCAGACACCTTTTCTCGCTTGATCCACAAGATCATCAATGAGCGCCCGCCGCTGTTGAGCAGCTACCGCGCCGATATCCCCGATATCCTGGAAAAGATTGTGCACCATGCCATGCAAAAACAACCGGACAAGCGCTACCGCATGGGATTGAACATGGCGGCAGACCTTAGTCTTGCCTTCGACTTTCTGGAAAAGCCGGAGCTGGAGATTGATGCCGAAGAGCGATTCAATGCCGTCAAGCCATTGCACTTTTTCCAGGAATTCAATGATGCAGAGATCTGGGAGATCGTGCGCGCCTGCGGCTGGCAGGAGTACGAACCGAGTGCCGAGATCATCACCGAGGGCGAAGTGGACGACAGTTTTTTTATCATCATCAGTGGCGTGGTGGAAGTGCGGAAGGGTGCTCATGTCGTGGGACTGCTGGGCGCGGGGGATTGTTTTGGCGAGATGGGTTACCTGTCGAAGACCGAGCGCAGCGCGACCATTGTCGCGCAGGAAGCGGTGCGGTTGATGAAAATCAATTCGACGTTGATTGATCAGGTCTCGGTGGAATGCCAGTTGCACTTCAGCCGGGTATTTCTTCGCACACTGGTCAAACGCCTGGCGAGCACGACCGCCATGCTGGCCGTCCAGAACAACTGACAGGTTGGTGCACTACTACGGCGTGGATTTGCCGCCGGACGGCGGAAACGGCAGACAGTGCGCCAGCAGTTGGCGTGTAATCGGATCTTCGTGCGCCGGTGTGCCCTGTTCCATGCCCCGGACAATATCCCGGGCCGTATCCTTGCCCAGTTCCACACCCCATTGATCGAACGCGTTTATATCCAGCAATGTCGCGTACACAAAGGTCCTGTGTTCGTAGAGCGCCAGCAGCATCCCCAGCACCTCCGGTGTGAGGTCGGGGTAAATGACGGTCGTACTGGGCTGATTGCCATGGGTGCTGCGATGGGGTTGTTCCGTAAACGTGCGGCCTTGCATCAGCGCCTGGCCTTGCGCCAGGCAGGCGGCCAGCAGGCGCCGGTGGTGGTTCGCATCGTGACGCGGGTGTGCGGCGATAAGAAATTCAACCGGCACGGTGTGAGTGCCCTGGTGCAATAACTGGAAAAACGCATGTTGTGCGTCGGTCCCGACTCCGCCCCAGATGATGGGCGCGGAGGGAGTTTGCAATGGCCGGCCGTGACTGTCCACGGACTTGCCGTTGCTCTCCATGATTAACTGGCTCAGATACGCCGGCAGCAGTTGCAGGCGCTGATCGTAAGGAATGATGGCGGACGTGGGCGTGCCGAGGAAGGCGCCGTTCCAAAGATCAATCAGACCCAGCAGCACTGGCAGGTTCCTGTGCAGTGGTGCACTGGAGAAATGTTCGTCCATCCGGTGAGCGCCACGGAGGAAATCCAGGAAAGCCCCCTCGCCCAGACTGGCCGCGACCGGCAGCCCGACGCTGGACCAGATGGAATAGCGGCCACCGACCCAATCCCAAAGTCTGAAAATGCGATCCGGTCGGATGCCAAATTCAACTGCCGCCGCTACATTCGCCGTGACCGCAGCAAACTGTGCCAGCGCGTCATTGCATCCGTGTTGCTCCAGCCAGTGGCGCGCTGATTCTGCGTTCGTCAGTGTCTCCACCGTGGCAAAGGACTTGCTGGCAACAATAAACAGCGTACCCGCCGGGTCAACACTTGCCAGGCATTTGAACAGGGCCTGGCCATCAAGGTTGGATACGAACTCCACGCGCAATCCCGGGCGGCGCTTTTCATAAAGCGCATCGGATACCAGTCTTGGACCCAGGTCCGAGCCGCCGATGCCGATATTCACAATGGTATCGACGGATTTGCCGCCGCCTGGCACGCGTCCCGCAGCGAGAGCGGCGGCAAAGTCGAGCATGCGCCGTCGTTCGGAATGAACTTCGCCAGTCAGGCCGGCCGGCTGGCCATCGGCTCCAAATGGGGTCCGCAATGCCGTGTGCAGCGCCTCCCGGCCCTCGGTTACATTGACCGCGTCCCCGGCAAGCAATCCATAGATCCGACCGTGCAGGTTGCGCTCCTCGCACAGTTGCAGCAGGAGTTGAAGGGTCCGGTCGGTCAGGCGCTGCCTGGCATAGCTGACGAATAGCGGACCGCATTGCAGCGACAGGTCCTGTGGAGACAGTGTTCGGCTGGCTACGAGTTCGCGCAAATGGACCGCGCCGACCCCGGTTGCGTGCGCCACCAACGCCTGCCAGGCCGGGGTTTCCGCGAGAGCTTTGGCTGGTGCAGTAGGCATGGAGTAATTGTTGCACAGTTCATGCCGCGCGTCGGTGGGGTGGGCGTCGGAATAGGGCCCGCGCTATTAAAACCGGGTCGATTAAAGTACCATTCAACAGCACCCTGCGCGTCATTACCCGCCACTGTCGGCACACTGTCCGGGGGTCATCCCGCCATGTCCACGACGATCCCAGACAAGCTCGGCAAATACGAAGTCAGAACCGAGATCAGTCGCGGCAGCATGGGCATCGTCTATCAGGGTTATGATCCATTTGTTGACCGCCCCGTTGCCATCAAGGTCGCCCTGTCCGAGTCCCTGAGCGATCCGGAATCCGGTCCCCGTTATCGCAAGATGTTTTTCAACGAAGCGCACACGGCGGGAATGCTTACCCATCCCAATATCATTCATATTTTCGATGCCGGCGTTGACGCTGAGACCTGCTATATAGTCATGGAGTTGATCGAGGGCGGGGAGACGTTGAAGACCTATACCCGGCCAGAGAGCCTGTTGCCGGTGGAAAAGGTTGTCGAGATTGTCTTCAAGTGTGCAAAGGCCCTGGACTACGCACATCGTTCCGGGGTCGTGCATCGTGATATCAAGCCGGCCAACATCCTGGTAACGAAGGATATGGATGTCAAGATCGGCGACTTCAGCATCGCTCACATCAACAAGCCTGATTCCACCGCCACCCAGCACTCCGGCATGATGGGGTCCCCGAAATACATGTCACCGGAGCAGTTGCGCGAAGAGTCTATCGGCAGCCAGACCGATTTATTTTCGCTCGGCCTGGTGATGTTCGAATTATTGACCGGCAAGCACCCGTTCGCCGCGGACAATTTTTCACGTCTCGTGAACCGGTTACTGAATGACCCGTTGCCGCCTTTGCGCGATTTCAGATCCGATCTCCCCGAGTCGCTTGAACAAATCGTACAAAAGGCTGTTGCCAAGGATCTTACCGACCGGTACCAGATGGGGTTGGATCTGGCGACCGACCTGGCCAAGGCCTTTGACTCCCTGGAAGGTCCGGTACGGGAGATCTCCATTGAGGAGCGGTTCAATTCGGTCAAGAAGCTGGAGTTCTTCCAGGGGTTCCCGGACGCCGAGATCTGGGAGATCCTGCGCGCCGCCACCTGGCAGGATTACCGGGCCGGGCAGGACATCATCGTTGAAGGTGAATTGGATGATTGTTTCTACA
>CAYMXG010000064.1:0-9870 GCA_964394115.1 uncultured Enterobacteriaceae bacterium
ACCCCGGCGGAAGCCGGGGCCCAGTCAAAATTTGCGCGAGCCGGAATCCAGCGGCCTTGCCTGCATTTCCAGAGACTCTGGATCCCGGCTCGCGCCTGCTGCGCAGGCTTGGCCGGGATGACGGCTAAAAAGTTCACCCATTGTGCAAGGCTCAATAGATAGGGTTTCCGCATGGTAATATTTGAAGAGCATGTTGCCACGGAGGACAGCGGGATGATGTCAAAGGCCGGTCGCAAGAATCGAAAGGGCGGGGAAGAACTGGATAACGCGGCCGATCAGTTGCGCGCCGATATCCAGCAGGGCCGGCTTGTGCCCGGACAACGGCTGGTGGAAACCGACATGATGCAGCACCTGGGCGTGACCCGGGGCCGCGTGCGTGACGTCTTCAAGCGGATCGAGGCGGAAGGGCTGGTGCAGATCGACAAGAACCGGGGCGCCTCCGTGCGCAAGATTTCCCGCGACGAAGTCATGCACGTCACCGAGGTGCTGGAGGATATTTCGCTGATGATGATCAGGAAGGCCGCCCGGCAACTGGATAACCCGCCGAACCGGAAGAAACTGCAGGACTCGCTTGCAGCCGCAAGGCAGTTCCGGAAGGAGTCGACCCACATCATCAAGGTCCAGTCATACATGGACGAAAACGCCCGTTTCTGGGGATCACTGGCGGCGCTGGCCGGTAATCCCATCCTTGCCGACATCCGCTTCAGATTGCAGACGCTGTTGTTCCGGTTTGCGATGGAGGGATTGACCGTGCACGAGGAACGGGAAAAGTGGCTGGCGTGGCACGAGGACATCATCGCCGCACTGCTTAAAGGCGAAACCGCCGCGGCGGTGCGCTACGCCAAGAAATCCATGGCCGATGTCTGGGCGGCGATCCTGTCGTTGCCGGATCGGGCCTTCAGCGGCTGATCCGCTACCCGTCGGAGGCTTTGCCGCCTTCCATCATCTGCGCTGCAAGGTGAATGGCCTTGCGAATTCGGCCGTAGGTGCCGCAACGACACAGATTGCCTTCCATGGCCGAGTCGATTTGCTCATCGGTCGGTTGCCGGTGCTTTCGCAGCAATGCCGCCGCGGACATGATCTGTCCGGATTGGCAATAGCCGCACTGCGGCACGCGGACCCGGCGCCAGCTTTCCTGCAGCGGATGATCCGCCGCTGCGGACAATCCCTCGATGGTCGTGATCTCCTTCCCGGCGGCGGCGCTGACCGGCAGCACGCAGGAACGCACGCCTTCGCCGTCCAGGTGTACCGTGCACGCCCCGCATGCCGCCACGCCACAGCCGTATCGTGTACCGGGCAAACCAATATGCTCTCGCAATGCCCACAGCACCGGCGTATCCGGTGCGATGTCCAGGTGGTGGGTCTTGCCGTTAACCCGCAGCTCGATCATGTCCGTTGCTCCCTGGTGGATGGCCGCCGGCGATCGCCGCGAGCACCTGGTCGGGCGTGAACGGCAGCCGTCGCAGGCGCCGCCCGGTAAGTGCCGCGAAGGCATTGGCAAGCGCCGCCGGCGCGACCACGGTGCCGATTTCTCCGACACCGGTTGGCGGTGAAGTGCTGTGGACGGTATGCACGTGGATTCGCGGCGCGCCGGAGATGCGCAGCATTGGATAGTCATGGAAGTTGGACTGCATGATCATGCCGTTCTCGATGGTTATCCGTTCCAGCAACGCGTTGCTGAGACCATAAATGACTCCGCCCTCCAGTTGCGCCACCAGGTTGTCCGGCTGCACGACGATCCCGCAGTCCACCACGATCCAAACATCGTGTACGCGGATCTGCCCGGACTGGTGATCGGCTGAGACCTCCGCCACGCACGCTATGAGGCTGCCGGCATAATGGGAATAGGCCAGTCCGATGCCGCGGCCTTCCCGCCGCCGCCCCCATTGCGATATCTCGGCGGCTGATTGCAGCACGTGTTGTGCCCGCGCCGATCGGTGTAACAATTGCTTCCGAAATGCCAGGGGATCGGAACTGGTTTCGGCGCAGAGTTCGTCCAGGAAGGATTCAATGGCGAATTTATTCGGCATTGCGCCCACGCCGCGCATGGCATAGACGCGGATACCGGACTCGACGGCCACGTACTCGACCAGGCGATCGGGCAGATCGTAGGCGGCGTCAAACGGGCTGCCGTCTTCCGCGCGATGTTCGGAGCCGAGCATTCCGATCAGCGGCGCCTGCTGCCATGCCTCCCATAACAGCGGCTCATGCGCCTTTACCGGGTCCTCGCAGGCCACGCGGTGGTGCCAGGCGGTGACGCGCCCGCTTTCATCCACGGCGGCACGGAGATACTGACCGGTCGCCGGACGCAGGTATCCGAGTTTGAAGTCTTCTGCGCGATCCCAGATTACCTTGACCGGCTTGCGCAATTGCGCGGACAGCCAGGCGGCGTCCTGTACAAAATCCATGGCGTATACCGAGCGCCGGCCAAAAGCTCCACCCATCAGGGACCGGTGCAGGGTAATGTTGGCGGCGTCGATGCCGGTGATCCGCGCGACCGTATTCAGCGTGTAGCCGGGCGCCTGGGTGCCGGCCCAGATTTCCGCACGCAATCCATCTTCATGCACGTGCACGGTGGCGTTCATGGGCTCCATGCCGCCGTGGTACATGTATTCCGTGCTGTACTCACGCTCAATGCCGCGGCCGCCGCCGGCGAGCCGGCCGGGTGCGTCGCCGGCGCCATCCCAGGGGACTCCCGGCGTGGCAGTGTCGCGTGCGGCGCGAACGCTCTGCTCCAGAATGTGCTGGCTGTCCAGGGAACCGGTGCTATCGGCGTGTTGCCATTCGACCCGGATGGCCCGTTTGGCCGCGAGGGCCTCGAACCAGGTGCGCGCCACTACCGCGACGGTTTCATCCCGGCGGTGGACGCCGCTGACACCGGGCGCCTTGCGCGCATCCCGATCATCGATCGACTTGATGCGGGAACCGGCAAACGGCGGACGTATCACCGCTGCGTGCAACATTCCCGGCAACGACACGTCGATGCTGAAACGCACGCTGCCGTCCACCTTGGCGGCCAGGTTCCTGGGTTCGACATCCCTGCCTATTAACTGGAAGCGGGACGGATCCTTTAATTCGGGCGCATCGGCCTGCCCCGCATTCACGTCAAAGTCGGGCAGGCCTGCAATCTCGCCGTATCCCATGCGCCGGCCGGATTTCGGATCCAGCACCTGGCCCAGGTTTGTTTCGAGGCCGGCTACCGGGACATTCCAGTTTTTGGCGGCGTTGTGAACCAGCGTCCGGCGGGCCTGCGCTCCGAAATTGCGCAGGCGCTCGAAATAACCCGCCACCGACCGGCTGGCAACGGTGAAAATCAGGTTGATGAACAACGGGTCGCCGTAATTGTCACCGACCGGTGGCGATGGCGTGACGATGACACGGCTCCAGTCGGCGTCCATTTCCTCTGCGACAATGACCGGAAGGGCGGTCAGGACGCCCTGTCCCATCTCGGCGCTCGGGCAGCAAATGGTGACCGTGCCGTCAGTGGCAACATGTACGTAAGCGTTCAGAGATATTGCGGCGCCGCGCCGCGGGTGGCCGCGCATCCTGTCATCGCCGCGGGCCGTTACCGGAAGCAGCGTCAAGCTGAAAACAACCCCGGCGCCGCACTTGAGCAGGTCGCGCCGGGACAGGACCGCGGACGGTATTAGTGCGCCGAAATCTCCGACCGGCAATCCCGTACTTGTCAATGGATCAGTCGCCTTCAATTCCTTCTTCCCCCATGTTGCCCGGGTCTTGGCGCAGGCCCGGCCAGCGTTGGATTAATCCGGTGTCGATTCCAAACAGGTCCAGGACGCGGCTCACGGTATTGTCAACGATGTCCGCCACGGAACCGGGGCGGGTATAGAACGCCGGCACCGGGGGAAAAACAATCGCCCCCATTAGACAGGCGTCGTACATCAGCTTGCAATGGCCGGCATGCAGCGGCGCCTCACGCGGCACCAGCACCAGGCGCCGGCGCTCCTTCAATACGACGTCGGCGGCCCGGACCAGCAGGTTGTCCGCAAACGAATGAACTATGGCAGACAGCGTGCGCATGGAACACGGCATCACGATCATCCCGTCAGTGCGGAACGAGCCGCTGGCAATGGCCGCTGAGATATCACGATTGTTATGAACCACATGTGCGAGACCTTCGATCTGCGCCAGGTCGCGATCAGTCTCAATGCTGACGTTGAGTTTGGCGGCACTGGTCATGACCAGGTGCACCTCGCAAGCGGGGATGTCGCGCAATACCTCCAGCAGGCGCACGGCGATAGGCAGGCCACTGGCCCCGGTAATGCCGACAATCAGGCGCATGGGAGCGGGTCTGGGGACATGTCTGGCAATCAAGTCCGGGTCTTCGGGGGGCGGTATTCGCCGCCTGCGGCGCCATAATCCAACCGCCAGCCGGCCCCCTGGCGACCCGGGACCCGGCGCTTCGCTTCCTTGCATTATCAATAATCTGTGTAATAATATCGCAAATAATCAACCTGTCAAAACCACCCGCAATACGCAGCGGCAGGGCTGCCGCGGGCCGATTCCGCATTCCAATTGCCTGAAGGGAGAGAAACTCGTGGAAGCCAAGTCACCAAGTCCGCCCAGCCGGTTCCCGGCTGTAACCGGTTGTATCCTGGCCCTGACAGTAACCGGCTTGTTGCCGCTCCCTGTCGGCGCCGACGTGATCGAGGAAGTTGTCGTGACGGCCACCAAGCGCGCGGAATCCATGCAGGATATCCCCATTTCCATCACCGCATTTTCCGCGGAGACCATCGAGGCGCTGGGTTTTTCCCAGAGCTATGACGTTGCCTCCCATGTCCCGAATATGCAGTTCATGGCCGAGGCGTCCCAGTCCACCCCGTTCATCTTCCTGCGCGGCATCGGCAACACGTCTTTCTACGCCAGCAGCATCAATCCGGTGGCCGTGTACGTGGACCAGACTTATATCGGACAAAACGTGGCCCAGGGCTTCCAGGTATTCGACCTGGAACGCGTTGAGGTCCTGCGCGGACCCCAGGGGACCCTGTTCGGCCGCAACGCCACCGGCGGTCTGGTAAATTTCATCACGCGCAAGCCGGAGATCGGTGAGGACCCCAACGCCAGGGTCGCCCTCACCGGCGGTGATTACGGCCAGTTCGACATCGAGGCCGCAGGCGGAATGCCGCTGGGCGATCAGGCGGCGGTGCGCGTGGCTGTATTTCAGAAATTGAGTTCCGGCATGTATGACCATGTCACCCCGGGGATCGGTGATGAGGATTATGGCGACGTGGACAATCTGGCATTGCGCGGCTTGTTGCGCTGGGCTCCGACTGAAGATCTCGACGTGCTATTCAACGTGCATTACGGCGATGACAATTCCCACCTCACCGCGTCGAAACCAGGCTATATCATCAGCCCCTTCGGCGTGCCCAACTGTCCGGCAGGCGCCGAATCGGGTGCGCTCAATAATGGCTGCGCCGATCCGTTCGGCCTGGGGCAGACCGTGGATCCGGACTTTGATCACGTGCAATACACCTATGCCCCGTACCAGGACCTGGAAACATGGGGTGTGGCGCTGGAACTCAATTACCAATTCTCTGACTACACGTTCACGTCACTGACCGCCTGGGATAGCGTGGATCTGACGCGACTGGAGGACGACGATGCCAACTTCGCAATCATCCTCAACGATACCTTCCTGATTGATACCGAATGGTTCAGCCAGGAAGTGCGCCTGACGTCCGAATATGACGGTGCCTGGAACTGGATCCTCGGCGCCAACTATTACTCGGATGACTTGCAGAACAATCTGAATTTCGCGGCCGCGGAGCTGCCACCACCGCCGGGGATACCATTCCCGCTCGGTCTTGCGCAGGATCTGCACCAGGAAACCGAGAGCTGGGCGGTATTCGGAGAACTGACCTGGAATTTCCATCCGCAATGGACATTTCGGCTGGGCGGGCGGATCACCGAGGATGAAAGGCAGGTGGACATAAACTCCTTCGCGTTTGTCGCCAGCGCGGTGCGGCTCGGCGCGCCAATCCCCGTGTCCGATGCGCTGGCGGCGTTCGCATTTCCGCTGATTCTCCCCACTGAACTTGAAAACGACTGGCTGGAATGGAGCGGCCGCGCCGCGCTGGACTGGAAGTTCACGGAAGGGCAGATGCTTTACGCCAGCGCCTCGCGGGGGTTCAAGGGCGGTGAATTCAATGGTGGGGCGTTGCTGGATTCGTCAGAGGCTGCCATCGCCGATCCGGAATTCATGAACAACTTTGAAATCGGTTACAAGGGCAGTCTTTTGCAGGAGCAGTTGCAGGTCAACCTCACCGGCTTCTACATGGAATATGAGGACCAGCAGGTGCTGATATCCAACCCGACGCCCTTCGGATTCCTGCCGAATCTGCAAAACGCCGGTTCATCGGAGATCTCGGGGGTTGAGTTTGACATCAGCTGGCAACCCACCAAGGCATGGTTCGCGCAGCTGGGAGGCGCATACCTCGATGCCGAGTTTGAGGAATTTCTTGATCCAAATCTCGGGATCGATCGCTCAGGCAACAAGCTGGCCCATGCGCCGGAATGGAACCTGAATGGAATAGTCCGCTACGAAACCTCGATACGCGATGGTGTGTTCGCCGCCCAGGTGGACTGGTGGTGGTTGGATGACCAGTTCTTTACCGTGGAAAACACGCCCGCGCTGCGCGAGGATGCCCATGGCGAAGTGAACGCACGCGCCAGCTATACTTTCTGGGATGATCGCCTGGAACTCGCGATGTTCGTCAGGAATATCACCGACGAACGCTACCTGGTGACCGGCTTCGACACGGCCAGCGCCGGATTCGGGGCCAATATTTTCATCCTCAACCGGCCGCGCACGTTTGGCGGAGAGGTAATCTTCCGATTCAATTAGGCGCGGCCCTCCCGGTTCAGGCCTAAGGACACAGGAGAAACCCGTTGTCGAGGAAGAGGAAGGTGTGGGAGGCCCCGGCCAGGGCGTTGGCGCCCATGCCGGAAGTCTCCGGCAATACTGTGAATGGACTCGGCGAGCGGGAGATTCGCCGGGCGTCGCCGTTTTTCTGGCATGAGCCGAAATACCATGCCTTCGGCGACATGCAGGGGTACACCATCGGCGTCATGTATGGGCTCGAGGATGGCGCGGATATCCGCAAGGCGTTCAGCATAAATCCGGACTTCCGCCCCGGCACCGAGTCGGGCCGGTCATCCAACCAGCAGTTTATTCATCGCGGTCCCGATCCCATTGCCGTCGCTCCCGGGAAAGTCGGCGCCTCAGCCGCGGAATGGAGCCGGAGGCTGAAGGAATTTGCGCTGGCACATCGTGCGGACGTCGTCGGCATCGCGGAAATGCGCCCTGAGTGGGTCTACGAAGGGTTTGAAGTAAAGGAAAAGTACATCGTCGTGGTCGGCGTCGCCCACGACTTCGAGGAAATCTCCCAGGCCCCGTCGCTACCGGGGAATAACCGGGCGATTGTCGAGGTCGGCAAGCAGTACACGCGTGCGGCTGCGGCGGCCGCCGAATTGAACAATTACGTCCGCAGCCAGGGTTATGGCACCACCTGCTTCCCGGGACCCACCGCGCAGGATTTGCTGATGATCCCGGCGGCAGTGGCGGCAG
The DNA here is from genome assembly GCA_964394115.1 of uncultured Enterobacteriaceae bacterium. Classification (GTDB taxonomy): domain Bacteria; phylum Pseudomonadota; class Gammaproteobacteria; order Eutrophobiales; family Eutrophobiaceae; genus 2-02-FULL-61-13. The sequence continues at coordinate 7,589 of CAYMXG010000064.1, forward strand.
GACTGGGAGAGTTGGGGAAGCACGGCTCCCTGATCAACCGCAAACTGGGCGCTTCCTTCCGGTTGTCGGCAGTCACCACTGACATGCCGCTGGTGGCGGATGCCCCGGACATATTCGGCGTGGAAGATTTTTGCCTGCGCTGTCAGGTCTGCACCGAGGCCTGCCCGCCGGATGCGATATTCGAGGAAAAGCAGTGGGTGCGGGGCGAAAAAAAGTGGTATGTCGATTTCGACAAATGCATCCCCTATTTTGCGGAAAGCCGCGGCTGTGGAATCTGTATTGCCGTTTGTCCGTGGAGCCTGCCGGGCGTGGCGGAAAAACTCATCGGCAAGATGGCAAAGTTACAGGCCAGGAAGTCAGGTACGGAAAAATGATGCGGCGGCGCGGTGCCGACCCCGCATATTTACCCCGCCCATTTGCGGCCCTGGGTTTTTTCGGCGTCGTCCGACTCGAACAGGCTTTGCAGTTCCGCGCGCGATTTGAGCGCACTTTCAATCAGCGCCTCCTCGTCCTGGTAAATGACATGCTGGCGCTGGAGGAGCATCTCGTCATGCTCACGGAACATGTTCACGGTGCGTTCCGCCTCCGCCTTCGGGAAATCCAGCCCCTCCAGGATTGATCGCGCCAGCATCAGGCTGGAATAGAACGTATCGCGGTATACCACGTCCACCTTGAGGTCCATCAGCTTGTAACAGTGCAACCGGTTGTGTGCGCGCGCATAGACGGGAATGCCCGGGTAGTGCTTGCGCAGCATTTCGGCCACGCGAATGGAAACCTCGACATTGTTGATCGCCAGCACGCACAACTTTGCGGACTCGACTTTCGCCGAGCGCATCAGGTCCAATCGTGTCGCGTCACCGTAATAAATCCTGCTGCCGAATTTACGCACGAAGTCCACCTGCGTGGGGTTGCTTTCCAGCGCCGTGAATTTGATGCCGCGCATGTGCAGGATGCGCGAGATGATCTGCCCGACACGCCCGAAACCGAAGATGATCACCGGGTTGCCGGGTTCATCTATCTTGTCGTACTCGGGTTCCGCTTTCCGCTCCGCCCAGCGCGACCGCACCTGGTCATTGAGCAGGAACAGGAACGGCGCCGCCATCAGCGACAGCGTGACCACGACCATCAGGATGTCCACGATCCCGCTGTCAATGAGATGTTGCCGGCGGGCCACCGCGAACAGCACAAAGGCAAACTCTCCACCGCCGGCCATGGCGATGCCCAGGTTGCGCGCAGTATCCGCGTTGGCGGAACTGGCCCGGCTGATGGCGTATAGGGCCGCGAACTTGACGGCAAGCAATGCGAGCACCATGCCGGCCATTGCCCAGGGCAGTGTCAGCATCAGGCCCAGGTTCACGGACATGCCCACGGCGATGAAGAACAGTCCCAAAAGCAGGCCCTTGAACGGCTCCAATTCCGCCTCCAGCTCGTGCCGAAATTCCGAATCCGCCATCAATACCCCGGCAATGAACGCGCCGAGGGGCATGGAGAGTCCAACACGATTCATCAGCAATGCCGTGCCGATGACCATCAATAGTGCCGCGGCAGTAAAGATTTCCCGGCTGCCGAAGCGCGCCACGACGCGGAACAACATGCGGAGCAATTGCCGGCCGAGACCGATCATCAGCACGATGACCACGAGCGCGCGCAGCACTTCGAACCAGTCCGTCGCGGGCATCGTGCTTTGCGCGCCGCCGGCCAGCAATGGCATCAGCGCCAGCATCGGGATCACGGCCAGGTCCTGGAACAGCAGGATGGAGAACGCCTCGCGGCCGTGGCGGGTGGTGAGTTCATTGCGCTCGGCCAGCGTCTGCAGCACGAAGGCGGTGGACGACATGGCAAACCCGGCGCCGATGATCAGCGCCGCGGGGTGTCCCTGTCCCAGCAGCCACGCGCCCAGCGCCGCCAGCAGCGTCGTTAATGCCACTTGTGCGCTGCCGAGACCGAAAACTGAACGGCGCAGCACCCAGAGCCGCGAAGGCTGCAGCTCCAGGCCGATGATGAACAGCAGCAGTACGACACCGAACTCGGAGAAATGCAGGATGCTTTCCACATCGGTGACCAGGCGCAGGCCCCATGGGCCAATGAGTATGCCGGCGGCCAGGTACCCGATGACGGTGCCGAGCCCGGCCTTCTTGAACAGCGGAACGATGAAAACCGCGGCAGCGAGGAAGATGGCGATTTGTTCAAGCATATGGGCCTCTACATTAATTCAGGCGTAGCGGGGGTCAGGTCTTGCATTCATGCATGCCAATTTAGATGTAAGGCTCAAGACACTCGCC
>CAYMXG010000065.1:0-9851 GCA_964394115.1 uncultured Enterobacteriaceae bacterium
CCCGGCATGGATTTCTGACCGAGGCGGAATACCTGACGCTGGATCGGGCGCGTGCGTTTCTGTGGCGCCTGCGTTTCGCACTGCATTCGCTCACCGGACGCCGGGAAGATCGCCTGCTGTTCGACCACCAGAAAAGCGTGGCGCGGATGTTTGGCTTTACCGCGGACGGCAACCTGGGCGTGGAACAATTCATGCGCGATTATTACCGCACCGCGCGGGAAGTCAGCCGGCTGAATGAAATGCTGCTGCAGCACTTCCAGGAGGTCATCCTCGCCGCCGGCAAGCGCGAGAAGATTGAATCGCTCAACAATCGCTTCCAGCTGCACAATGACTGCATCGCCGTGCGTCATGATCGGATCTTCCAGCGCTACCCGTTTGCAGTGCTGGAACTGTTCCTGCTCATTCAGCAGAACCCGCGCATAAACGGCGTGCGTGCCAGCACCATTCGCCTGGTGCGCGAATCCCTCCCGCTGATCGATGATCAGTTTCGCGCGGATATCCGTAATCGCACCCTGTTCATGGAAATCATCCGGCAGCCGCGCATGGTGGGGCATGAACTGCGGCGCATGCATCGTTACGGCGTGCTGGGCGCCTACCTGCCGGAGTTTGCCGCCATTGAGGGCCTGATGCAGTTTGATCTGTTTCATATCTATACCGTGGACGAGCATATCCTGTTCGTGGTGCGCAACATGCGCCGGTTCGGCATGGCGGAGTATGCGGAACGATTTCCACTGTGCCGGCGGGTATTGCAGGCCATCCCCAAGCAGGAGTTGTTGTACCTGGGCGGCATTTTTCACGACATTGCCAAGGGCCGCGGCGGGGACCATTCGGACGTCGGCGCCAAGGATGCCGAGGAATTCTGCCGCCGCCATCAACTGCCCGAATTCGATGCGCGCCTGGTGGGGTGGCTGGTGCGGCACCACCTGCTGATGTCGAAGACCGCGCAGCGGGAAGACATTAATGATCCCGACACCGTGAACCGCTTTGCCGCCACGGTCCGGGACGTGATGCATTTGAACTACTTGTTCCTGCTCACGGCCGCTGACATGGCCGGCACCAACCCCAATCTGTGGAACAGCTGGAAGGCGGCGTTACTCGGCGACCTGTACGAGAAAACCCTGCGCGCGCTGCGCCGCGGCCTGGAAAACCCCATCGACAAGGAGGAACGCATTGCCGAGGTCAAGGCCGAGGCACTGGCGCAGCTGGAGGCGGGCCTGCCGCCGGGCCTGAATGCGGAGCAGATCTGGGTCCAGCTCGGCGAGGACTATTTCATCCGGCACTCGCCGGACGAGATCGCGCGCCACACGCTGGCCATGGCACAGCGCGGGCAGACTTCGCTGCCGCTTGTATTGATCCGCGAACTCACCAGCCGCGGCGGCACCGAGATCTTCATTTACATGCCCGATCACGACAATATCTTCTCGCGCGCCGTGCGCACCATGGACCGCCTGGGTCTGAACATTCTCGACGCGCGCATCATCACTTCAACCAGCGGCCGTACCCTGGACACTTTCATCGTGCTCGAGGGCAATGGTGAACCCGTGCGCGGCGCAGAACGCGTACAGGACATCCGTACCCGCCTGGAGCAGGCGCTGGTCGAACTGGACCAGCCCATGGCGCGCCCCAGCCACGTCAGCCCGCGCCGGCTCAAGCATTTCAAGATCCCGACCCAGGTCCGATTCAGCACCGACGACGTCAACTCGCGCACGGTGATGGAAGTCATCGCCACCGACCAACCCGGATTCCTTGCCGCCGTCGGCGCCGCGATGGAAACCTGCGGTGCGCGCCTGCAAGGCGCCAAGATCGCGACCTATGGCGAGCGCGTGGAAGACATTTTTTTCATCACCGATCGCGATAATCACCCAATGATCGATGAACCGCTGCAGGTCTGCCTGCGCGACACGATTACCGGCAATCTGGCGCCCCATTGACGCCGCCACGCGCGCCGGCCGCCGTATTGCCGCCGGCCTCCATCCCCGAATTGATTGCACGCGCCGCTGAGCTTGGCGGCTCAACACTGGCGCAACTGGCCGGGCGCCTGGCAGTCCCGGTCCCGGCCAGCCAGGTCCGGCACAAGGGTTGGGTCGGCGAACTGCTGGAACTGGCGCTCGGCGCGCAATCCGCATCACGCCCGGAACCGGACTTTCCGGACCTCGGGGTGGAACTCAAAAGCCTGCCCATCAACGCCCGGGGCCGGCCGCGGGAGTCCACCTATATCTGCGTCGCCGCGCTGGACGGACGCTCGCAAACCTGGGAGACCTCACTGGTCCGGCGAAAGTTGGCCTGTGTGCTTTGGGTGCCGCTTGAGGCCGCCCCAAGCATACCGCTGGCGGAGCGGCGCATCGGCACGCCATTCCTCTGGCGCCCGACGCCGGCGGAGGAATTGCAATTGCGCCACGACTGGGAAGAGATCATGGAGTCGATTGCAGTGGGCAACCTGGATCGGATCTCCGCGCGCCACGGACACTGGCTGCAACTGCGTCCCAAGGCGGCGAATGCGCGCGCGCGCACGCCCGGATACGCCGATGACGGCAGCCCCGGCCCGACCCTGCCGCGGGGCTTTTATCTGCGCAGCCTGTTCACCGCGCAATTGATTGCGCGCCGCGGCGCCGTGCAGTCCGGCACAATGGCTGCGATATGATGCCGGCCATGGAAGCCATGATCCCGTGTCCGCTGCGTTCTGAGCCGAACCGGCGCCTCAGCGTTGCACCGATGATGAATCACACCGATCGGCATTTTCGCACCTTGCTACGGCTGATCTCCCGGCACGTCATGCTGTATACGGAAATGATCACCACTGGTGCGCTGTTACACGGCCCGGCCGAGCGTCGCCTGGCGCACGCGGCGGCTGAGCGCCCGCTCGGACTGCAGGTGGGAGGGTCCGATCCGGAGGCACTGGCGCGCTGCGCGCAACTGGCCGAAGCCACCGGCTTCAACGAAGTTAATCTGAATGTCGGCTGCCCCAGCGACCGGGTGCAGGAGGCGCGCTTCGGTGCCTGCCTGATGGCGGAACCCAATCTGGTGGCGGAATGCATTGCCGCGATGGCCGGCGCCGTGACCATCCCGGTGACGGTGAAAACCCGCATCGGCATCGACGACCGCGACCGATATGAAGACCTGGCCGGATTCATCTCCACGGTCAGAGCGGCCGGCTGCAACACTTTTGTTATTCACGCACGCAAGGCCTGGCTCAGTGGATTGAGTCCGCGCGAGAACCGGCATCTGCCGCCGCTGCAATACACCACGGTGTATCAATTAAAGCGCGATTTCCCGGACCTGGAGATCATATTGAATGGGGGTGTGACCTCACTGGATGAGGTGGCCGCCCATCTGCGGCATGTGGATGGCGTCATGATCGGGCGCGCCGCCTGCAGCAATCCCTGCCTGCTCCAGGATGCGGACCGGCGCCTGTTTGGCGACCTGGCGCCGTCGCGCCGGCGCCAGGAAGTGATGCGCCGGTATGTCGACTATGCGGCCGAACAGGTGGCAGCCGGCGTGAACGTGCATCATGTCGCCCGTCACACCACCGGTTTGTTTCAGGGTCTGCCCGGTGCGCGCGCCTTCCGCCGCCATCTGGCTGAGCAATCCTGTCGTCCGGGAGCCGGGGTCAGTTGCCTGCGCGAGGCCATGGAGTTGGTGGCTGCGGCGTAGGTCCCCATTCGGGCGCGGCGCGTTGCCAAGGCTGGATCAAACCATTACGCTGCGCGCTCCCGCAGGCGGCACCCTGCGGTTGACCCCACCCCATTCGAGGCCCGCATGCGTAATTCAGCCCTGTTCCTGTCGCTTGTCCTGTTTACACTTTCCGTAGGCGCGGCCGAGACCCAGCCGCAAGCGGATGAAAAACTGAGTTATGCCATTGGCGTCCTGTTCGGCCGCAATATGGCCCTGGACGTCAACGTCAACACCGATGCCTTTTTGCAGGGCGTGCGCGACGTGCTGACCGATGCCAAACTCAAATACACGCCGGAAGAAATGCAACAGGTTGTCAACACCTTCAGGGAGCAGCAGTTGAAAACACAACAACAGGCCGGACAGGCGAACGTCGCCGCCGGACAGGCGTTCCTCGACGCGAACGCCAAAAAACCGGGCATCACCGTATTGCCCAATGGACTCCAATACCGCGTCATCAAGGCCGGCACGGGGCCAAAACCCGCGGGCACGGATACAGTGGTGGTGCACTATCGCGGTACGTTGATTGACGGCAAGGAGTTTGACAGTTCCTACAGCCGCGGGGAGCCGACACCGCTGCGGCTGGATGGCGTCATCAAGGGCTGGCAGGAGGCTGTCACCCTGATGCCGGTGGGATCCAAGTGGGAAATCTTTTTACCGCCCGCGCTGGCCTACGGGGAACGTGGTGCCGGAAACATGATCGGTCCGAACGCCACGCTGATTTTTGAAATCGAGCTGCTGGAAATCAAGGCAGCAAAGGCGCAGTAAACCGCTTCTTGTTTTAACAGACGCCGGCGCGAACCGGGTCCGGCGTCCCGGCCACGTGGAGCCGGCAGGCTTCCTGCAATACTTCCCGCACCGCACCCGCCACCAGTTCCGGTTGATCCAGGTGCACCAGATGGCCGCTGCGCTCAGCGTGTATCTGCCGACCGCCGGGGATGCTGGCCGCGAGGTCAGCCTGCAGGTCGGCCCAGGCCTGCTCCAATGCGTCGCCCATGGGGGTTTCCGGCCACACGCGACGGCCACGGGAAATCACCACCAACGGGACCTGCGGCAGGGTACCCGCCATCCTGACCTGGGCCGCGCTGACGTCAAAGTTGGCAAATTCCCGCCGCTGCGTTGTCATGGCCTTCGATGACCCCATCAGCGCACCCATGGCAAACCACGTGGCTTCGGGAAAATGCGACTGCATTTCGCGCGGATCAAAAAGGGTAATCAGCGTGCCAACACGTTCAGCGTCGGCGGGCACGGCAGGTAACCGTTGCCCCTGGTCCGGGTGCGAGGCATCCACCAGCACCAGTCCCGCCACCTGGTCCGGATGCGTCGCGGCGTAATACTCCATGTTATAGCCGCCAAAAGAATGGCCGACCAGGACGTAGGGCGGCGAAACCTGTGCGCCCAGCAACAGGTTCTCCAGTTCGTCCGCGATTTGTTCCGTGTCACGCGGCCCGGGACCGGGGTCGCTCCAGCCATAGCCGGCCCGATCATAGGCACACACGCGGTGATCCACGGCCAGTTGATCCTGGACAAACCACCAGTCCATGGAAAAGCCACCCAGCCCGGCGTCCATAATCACGCTGGGTCCGGTGCCGCTCCCGCGGCAAAGTATATGGAGTTCATATCCGCCCACATCCACCATGACGCCAGGCGGGGAGGCGGGATTCAGATCATCGGCTGCGGGAGTGCCCGCGCTGCAGGCATTGAAGATCACATACGCCAGCGCCAACAGCAACACCGGCAAGTCCTTCCGATACAATTGCACCATGGGAATCGGCTGGAACGCACCTCGGTGATTGAAGTCAATCCACTGCCGGCGCAGGACGGGCCGCGCTTCATGGTCACCATACAGGAGGCCGGCGCCCGGACTCAACACGAAGTACGTTTGTGTCCGGCGACATGGCCGCGACTGCAATCCCTGCACCATGATCCCGCGCAAATCGTCCGCGCCGCGTTTTGCTTCCTGCTGGAGCGGGAACCCGCTGCGGCAATACTGCCGCGCTTCGACCTGCGGGAGATCAGCCGCTACTTTCCCGAATTTGAGCGGGAATTACCGCGATATTTGACCGCGGCCGCGGGAAATTGAGCCCGGCGCCCGGCGCACGGATCCCGCTCCCTGGTCCGCATTTCGCCTAGCACCCCGCCGTAGCCGTATAATTCGCATGGGCGCCCGAAATCCGGGCGCTGAACTTGTTATGACGACCGTTAATCTAAGGACTCAGATGAGCATCAACAAATTACTGCTTTCCGCCGCGCTTGCCGCCGGGCTGGCCCATGCCGCAGTGGCCCCGGCCCAGGTGCCCCAGGTTGCGGACAGCGCACTGCGGCCGGATGACTCGCAGAAGCAGGCCACGGAAATCATCGTACACATCATTGATACCTATCATTACAAGAAGCGGCCGCTGGACGATGCATTGTCCGGCCGCATCCTTGATAACTACCTGAAAGCCCTTGATCCGAACCGGAGTTTTTTCCTGCAGTCGGATATTGACGGGTTCGAAAAGTATCGGTCGCAACTGGATGACGACCTGCGCCAGCCGGAACTGACGCCGGCCTTTGAAATATTCCTCCGCTACCGGGAGCGGGTCGCCGAGCGCGTGAGCTTTGCCACGGCGCAATTGGGCAATAACTTCGATTTCCAGACCAATGAGAGTTTTTACTACGATCGGCGCAAGGAACCGTGGGCTGACAGTGAAAATACGCTGAATGAGTACTGGCGCAAACGCGTCAAGAACGACGTGCTGAATCTGAAGATTGCGGGCAAGCAACCTGAGCAGATCAAGGACGTGCTGGCCAAACGCTATGCCCGGCTCAAGACCAGCACTTTCCAGCTGAATGCCGGGGACGTGTTCCAGAGCTACATCAATTCGTACACGACCGCGGTCGAGCCGCACACCAATTATTTCTCGCCGCGCACGTCGGAAAATTTTGACATCAGCATGCGCCTGTCGCTGGAGGGCATCGGCGCGGTGCTGCGCGGCGAAAGTGACTACACGGAAGTGCAGAGTATTGTGCCCGGCGGCCCCGCCGACCTGAGCGGGTTGCTGCACAAGGAGGATAAGATCATCGCGGTCGGCCAGGATGCCAGCGGAGAAATGGTGGATGTCATCGGCTGGCGCCTGGATGATGTTGTAGACCTCATCCGCGGTCCCAAGGACAGCAAGGTCCGGCTGGAAATCCTGCCCGCCGATACCGGCACCGAAGGCAAGGGCAAGGTCATCAGCCTGGTGCGCGACAAGATCAAGCTGGAGGAACAGGCGGCGAAGTCTGAGGTCATCGATTTGCCCAACCAGGGGCGCATCGGCGTCATTGACGTGCCGACGTTTTACAGCGATTTCGCCGCGCAGGCCCGGGGCGACAAGAATTACACCAGCACCAGCCGCGATGTGCGCCGCATGATCCAGGAACTGGAAGGCAGGAAGATTGATGGCCTGCTCATTGACCTGCGCGGCAACGGCGGCGGTTCGCTGTCCGAGGCACTGGAATTGAGCGGCCTGTTCATAGAGAGCGGCCCGATTGTGCAAACCAAGGATGCCCAGGGACGCATTGAAATCAACGGCGATCCGGATCCGGGGATTGCCTATGGCGGCCCGCTGGCGGTGTTGGTGGATCGCAACAGCGCCTCCGCCTCGGAAATTTTCGCCGGCGCCATCCAGGACTATCGGCGCGGCATCATCATCGGCGAACCCACCTTTGGCAAGGGCACGGTGCAAAACATCGTCGATCTGAATCGCTTCGTGCGCAATTCGGATGTGAACCTGGGACGCCTGAAGACCACCATCGCCCAATTCTTTCGCGTCAGCGGCGGCAGTAATCAACACAAGGGCGTGGTGCCGGACGTGGTGTTTCCGACGGCGGAACTGGGCGAGGACTTTGGTGAACGTTCACTGGACAACGCCCTGCCCTGGGACAAGGTCGCGCCGGCGCGGTTTGTACCGGCCAGCGCCCCGGTTTCCACCTTTGACGAGGTGCGGCGCCTGCATCAGGTCCGCATCAAGGAAGATCGCGCATTCAACCTGCTGATGGACGAGTTGCGCCTGCTGCGGGATGCCAACGAAAAGACCACGGTTTCGTTGAATGAGCAGACACGCAGGATAGAGCGCGAGGCGCTGCTGGTGGCGCAGCGCCGGGTCGAGAATGAATTGCGCACCGCCCAGGGCCTGGCGCCGCTGCCCGAGACGGTTTCCCTGGAATCCGATCCCGAGGACGACGCAGATACGAACGCAGATGCCGACGACGATGACAAATTCGAGCCGGAACAGGTGTTGCTGCAGGAATCGGCGCAAATCCTGCTGGACCTGGTCATGCCGGGGCACCAGACCGCCGCGAACACACCAATCGCTCAACGCGAAGCCGGCCGCGCGCTGACGCCCGCGGAAAAGAAGTTGTAGGCGCGTTTGCTGATCTCCGCCGGGAGGTCAGCGCGGAGAGACTCGCTTCCCACCCCGCGGGTTGACTTGAATGACCACCGGCTTCAGCTACGACGCGCGCTTTCTCGACCACGATACGGGCCCGGGACATCCGGAGAACCCGCAACGCCTGACCGCCACGCGTCAGCACCTGTTGCATCAACCCTGGTTCGGCGAACTCGCGCAGGTGGCGGCCAGTGCCGCCTTGCCCGAACAGGTGGAGCGCATTCATCACCGCGCCTACATTGAACGCGCGCAAGCGACCTGCAGCGCCGGATCACCGATGCTGGACTCCATGGATGTGAGCGTGTCGCCCGAATCCTTTGAAGTTGCGCTGCTGGCAGCCGGCACTCCGCTGGCACTGGCGGATGAAATCATTGCCGGCCGGCTGCACAACGGTTTTGCACTGCTGCGCCCGCCCGGTCATCACGCGGAAAAGGACATGGCGCTGGGGTTTTGCCTGTTCAATAATGTCGCCATCCTTGCGCGCCATCTGCAGAAACAACATGGGCTGGAAAAAGTGCTGATCCTCGACTGGGATGTCCATCATGGCAATGGCACGCAGCACACCTTCGAAGACGACCCGTCCGTGTTGTACATCAGCACGCATCAGTATCCGTTCTATCCCGGAACCGGTGCCTGGTACGAGGACGGGGTTGGCCGCGGCAAGGGCGCTACGTTAAACTGCCCCATGGCGGCCGGCAGCGGCAATCACGATTACGAGCAGGCGTTCATGGATCGCATCCTGCCCAAGATCAATGCCTTTCGTCCGCAGTTTGTCATTCTGTCTGCCGGCTTTGATGCGCACCGGGATGATCCCCTGGCGCAGATTGAGTTGAGCACGACGTTTTACGGCTGGATGACCGAGCGGATGCTGGAGACAGCAGATCAAGATGCGGGCGGGAGGATAGTGTCCGTGCTGGAAGGGGGTTACAACCTGAAGCGGCTGCCGGAATGCGTGGCAGTGCATGTGCAGAGTCTCGGCGGCTTCGGGCCGACTCCGCCGTGAAAAAATTCCTGCTGGTATTTCTGACAATGGCAATGGTCCTTGCCATCAATCTGCCGGGTGGCATGCTGTCGGAATTCGGCGCCAGCCCCAACATACTGATCGCAGCGCTGGTCGCGCTGGTCGTTTCCGGTCTGATTGCCAACGAACACCTGGGGCTGGTGGTCGTGGTGGTTGGGGTGACAATTGCCGCCAACGTCCCGCAGGAAGTGGCGGCCTCCGTCGGTTACAGCCGCGAGATGATGATGGCGGTACTGGCAGGGTTGGTACTGCTGCCATTTATTGCGCGACAGATATAGGCGCTCACGCCGCGGCTGAAATTCTGCCGCGCGCCGATGGCGCACTGCTATGGCGTCTTCGGTACTTCCACCGTCCGGCTGATCTCTTCTAACCGGGCACGCGCGGCTTTCACCCGATCTTTTTCCGCGTAAACACCCGCGGCATCCGAGAACGCACCCAGCAACGGCGGGTTCCGCAACAAATACTGCGCGGACATCATGTCGCGGCTGATTTTGCGCGCCAGCTCGGCCGGCAATTCCCGGCCCCAAAGCAACGCCTTCAAATCGCTCAATTGCTTCTGCAGGGACTTGCGCGACGCATCCAGTTCCGCGTATGCCGCAGCCGTTTCCAGGCGACGCTTGTCATCAACGGCCGCTGCATTTTCTTTTGCGGCGCCGGGCACCGGCGGCAACCCTGCGGTCACGACCGGAGCAGGCAGAGCCGTCGATTCCGGCGCGCGCGCGCGCTGCAGGTACACGCCCGCGATCGCC
>CAYMXG010000066.1:0-9845 GCA_964394115.1 uncultured Enterobacteriaceae bacterium
CACTGACCTCGCTTTCACGCGTGAAGATCTGCGCGGCAGCGGCGACGAGCCCACCTACAGCGGCGCGTCCAGTTTCATGCGGCGCCGCTTCACCCGCGAGTTGGCGGGCGTCGACGTGGCGGTCATGGGCGTGCCCTATGATCTCGGCACCAGTAACCGCGCCGGATCGCGTTTCGGGCCGCGCGCCATTCGCGCCGCGTCCACATTCCTGGCCTGGGGCCGGCAGGATGGATATGACTTCGACGTATTCGATCGGCTGGCGGTGGTTGATTACGGCGATTGCGGCTTCGACTTCGGCCGGCCCGAGGTGGCGCCCGCGGCCATCGAGACGCAGGTGGCCGCCGTACTGGAGCAGGGCACAGCGTTACTGGCGCTGGGCGGCGATCACTTCATCAGCTACCCGGTGCTGAAGGCCACGGCCGCCCGTCACGGCCCGTTGTCGCTGATTCATTTTGACGCCCATTCCGATACCTGGAAGAGCGAGCCCGGCCGCCGCGATCATGGGTCGATGTTTTACCACGCCGCGCGTGAGGGCATCGTGGTCCCGGAACATTCGATCCAGGTCGGGCTGCGCACGCCCAATGATGACACCTGGGGTTTCCAGCAACTCAAGGCCACGTGGGTGCATGAACATGGCATCCGCGCCACGGTGGAACGCATTCGGGAAGTGATTGGCGAGCGGCATTGCTATCTCACCTTCGATATTGATTGCCTGGATCCGGCCTTTGCCCCGGGCACCGGCACACCGGTTATCGGCGGCCTGTCCACGCACACCGCGCAACAGATCCTGCGCGGGTTGTGTGGCGTGAACGTGGCCGGCATGGATGTGGTGGAAGTGGCGCCGCCCTATGACGTCGCAGAGATTACCGCCCTGGCCGGGGCCACGCTGGCCGTGGAGATGTTGTACCTGTACGCGATGCGCCCGTGAGTTTCGACCTGGTAATCGTGGGCGGCGGGATTGTCGGCGCCTCCACCGCCTGGCACCTCCAGCAATGCCACCCGCGCTTGCGCATCGTTTTGCTGGAAAAAGAAGCCGTGCCCGGTCAGCACCAGACCGGTCGCAGCAGCGGCGTGATCCACGCCGGCGTCTATTACGAGCCGGGCAGCCTCAAGGCGCAGTTTTGTCGCGCCGGACTGGAGGCGACCATTGCCTTTTGCCGCGAACACGCCATCCCGTACTCCCAGTGCGGCAAGTTGCTGGTGGCCACCAGTGAACTTGAGTTGGGGCGAATGGCGCAGCTTGCCGATCGTTGTGCCGCCAATGGCATCGACTTCGAGGTATGGGATCAACACCGGCTGCATGGGGCCGAACCGGCGATTGCGGGCCTGGGTGCCATCCATGTGCCCGCCACGGGCAGGGTGAGTTTCCGGGCCATTTGCCGCCGCATGCTGGAGAACTTCACCGCGCTCGGAGGTACCGTGCGCTTCAACACCGAGGTCACCCGCCTGCGGGAGTACGCTGATTCCGTGGAATTGCAGGCCGGTGGTGAATCAATCTCAACCGGTTTTTTGCTCACCTGCGCCGGGTTGCAATCCGACCGGCTGGCGCGCCAGCAGGGACTGGCAGCGGATTACCGCATTGTTCCATTCCGCGGCGAATTCTTTACTCTGGCGCCGGAGAAATCCAACCTCATCCAGCGGCACATCTATCCGATCCCCGATCCCGCGTTGCCCTTTGTGGGTATCCACCTGACGCGCATGATTGATGGCGGTATCAGTGTCGGCCCCAACGCCGTGCTTGCCCTGGCGCGCGAAGGCTACGACAAGCCGGCATTCTCATTGCGGGATTTTTCCGAGACCCTGACGTTCCCCGGTTTCTGGCGCCTGGGCGCGAAGTACTGGCGTACCGGGTTGCAGGAACTGGTATCTTCCTGGAATCGCCGCGCCTACCTGGAGCGGGTGCGGCAATACTGCCCGGCACTGGAACTCGCAGACCTGCGCCCCCATCCCGCGGGGATCCGGGCCCAGGCGGTGCGGCTGGACGGAAGCTTCATCCATGATTTTTTGTTCGCCGGCGGTTCCCGCACCTTGCACGTCTGCAACGCGCCTTCCCCGGCGGCCACGTCCGCCATTCCCATTGGCCGGCACCTGGTATCGCTCGTACAGGAGAAGCTGCAACTCTGATAATGTTTCAGTCTGGCGAGGTAAGGTGTCCGCCCGAGCGTAGCGAGGGACCGTTTTTCCAAGGCAGGATCCCTCGTCGCGTAGCTCCTCGGGTTGACAGTGTTCCGTGCTTGACGAAATTTCGCGAGGTTCACCCATGCATGGCCTGATGATGGATCTGCCGTTGACCGTGACTGCCATCATGCGGCACGTGGAGCGCGCCTATCCGGACGAGGAAATCGTTTCCATCACCCAGGATAACCCGCGCCATCGCTATACCTATGCGCAGGCGTTTCGCCGCGTGCGGCAACTGGCCAATGCCCTCACTGCCTTCGGCATCCGCCCGGCCGATCGAATCGGTACGCTGGCCTGGAATGACCATCGTCACTTCGAGTTGTATTACGCGGTCTCCGGCATGGGCGCGATCACCCATACCATCAATCCGCGCCTGTTCCCGGAGCAGATCGCATGGATCATCAATCACGCTGGCGACCGGGTGTTGTTCGTGGATCCGCTGGTATGGCCGGTGATTGAAAAGATTAGATGGGAACTGACGCAGGTGGAGGCGATCGTGGTATTGACTGATGCATCGCACATGCCCGCCGCGTCCAACGTGTTCTGCTACGAGAAATTTATTGGCGAGCATCAGGAGGATTTTTCCTGGCCGGACCTGGACGAGCAGGCCGCCTGCAGCCTGTGCTACACATCGGGCACGACGGGGCACCCGAAAGGCGTGTTGTACTCGCACCGCTCCCAGGTGTTGCACTCGCTGTTTTCCAGCGCCGTGGATGCGCTGGCGCTGTCCGCGCGCGACGTGGTCATGCCGGTGGTGCCGATGTTTCACGTGAACGCCTGGGGCCTGAGCTATTCCGCACCGATGGTTGGCGCCAAGCTGGTGTTGCCAGGGCCGAAGATGGGGGACGGAGAGACGTTGCAAAACCTGATCGAAACCGAGCAGGTGACTTTCTCCGCGGGCGTGCCCACGGTGTGGATGGCGCTTTTGGACTTTTTGCGACGCAGCGGCAAGCGTATCAATTCCCTGCAACGGGTCATCATCGGCGGTTCGGCCTGCCCTTGGTCCGTGATGGAGGAATTCGAGCGCGAACATAACGTGCATGTGCACCATGCCTGGGGCATGACCGAAATGAGTCCGCTCGGCACCGTCAATCATCCCATTCGTGGTACGGACAGTCTGTCGCCTGACGAACGCAAGGTCCGGCGCGTTAAACAGGGGCGTTCGATATTTGGCGTGGAGATGAAGGCGGTCGATGAAGCCGGCGAGGAATTGCCCCGCGACGGCAAATCCGCCGGCGTGCTCAAGGTGCGTGGCCCGACGGTGTGTGCACAATATTTTCAGGAGGATGGACCCGGCCCGGCGCACGTGGAGCCGGGGTGGTTTGCCACCGGCGACGTGGCGCACATCGACCCCGATGGGTATCTGCAGATCACGGACCGGGCCAAGGACGTCATCAAGTCCGGTGGCGAATGGATCAGCTCCATTGACCTGGAGAACGCGGCCATGGGCCATCCGGCCGTGGCGGAGGCGGCAGTGATCGCCGTGCCACATCCCAAATGGAGCGAGCGGCCGCTGCTGGTGCTCGTCCTGCGCGCCGGCCACGCGCTGACGCGGGAGGAAATGCTGGAGTTTCTGCGCGTGCGTGTGACGAAGTGGTGGCTGCCGGACGATGTCGTATTTGTGACGCAGATTCCTCACACGGCCACGGGTAAGATTCTGAAAACGGAGTTGCGAAAGCTATATGCGGACCACAAACTGCGCAGTTGAACCCGGTTGGGGCGCGCCCTTTGGGTAACACATCGAACCCAACACGGAATCCGCTGGCCGACCTGTTTCTGATCAGTTTCCTGATTCTGTTATTCGAATTGGCGGCGATTCGCTGGTTCGCGAGCACGGTCGTCTTCCTCACGTTCTTTACCAACGTCGTTCTGCTCGCCTGCTTTCTGGGCATGAGCGTGGGATTGCTCACGGCCCGCAGGCCCCAAAACCTGGTGCAGATGGCGTTGCCCATGGCGATGCTGGCGTTCGCCGCTGCAATCGCCACGCACCTGCTTTATTGGCAATGGGCGGACCATGTAACGATCACCCTTGGCAACCAGCAGGCGTCGCCCCAAATGATCTATTTCGGCACTGAATACCGGCCGGCCGACCCGAGCCGTTGGGTCATTCCAATGTGGGTGGTAGCCGGCACGTTCTTCGCTCTGATCGCACTTGCCTTCGTTGGTCTTGGACAGGTGATGGGCCGCGCGTTCGATGCCATTCCAAACCGCGTCGTGGCGTACAGCGTGGACGTCCTGGGCAGCCTGACCGGTATTATCGCGTTCGCGGCAATGAGTTACCTCCAATCGCCGCCGACTGTATGGTTCATCCCGATCGCGTTGCTCATGCTCTACTTTTCCGGGTGGCGCAGACCGACGCAAGCCGTCGCCGCGGTAGCGATGTTGATACTCGTCGGCATAGGCGCGCATGGCCGGATTGTCAATGGTCAGGTGTTCTGGTCGCCTTACTACAAGGTCGCGTACGACCCAAGGCTCCGGACCATCTCCACCAACGACATCGGACACCAGGGCATGGTGGAGATCGAGAAATACGGCACCGCGTATCTCCTGCCGTATCTGATCAACCGCGACGCGGGCGGCAGGGCATTTGAGGAGGTGATGATCATTGGCGCGGGCAGTGGAAATGACGTCGCCGCAGCGTTGCGCGCCGGAGCCAGGCGCATCGACGCAGTCGAGATCGATCCGAAGATCATCGAACTCGGCCGACGTTGGCACCCCAACCAGCCCTATGCCGACGCGCGCGTATCGATTCATCTCGATGACGGCCGCAGCTTCGCGCGCAATACTGGCAGCAGCTACGACCTCGCAGTGTATGCCCTGGTCGATTCATTGGTGCTGCACTCGGGCTACTCCAGCCTGCGGCTGGAGAATTTCCTTTTCACGCCCGAGGCGTTCGAGGACGTGAAACGCACGCTCAAGCCTGACGGCGTTTTCGTCATGTACAATTTCTACCGGCAGGGTTGGGTGGTCGGCAGGGTCGCCAAAATGCTCCAGGATGTGTTCGGCGAGAAGCCGCTGATCATATCGTTGCCGCACCAGGACCGGATCCTGCCTGATGACAGCCAGCGCGGCCACATAACTTTCCTGTTCGTCAGCGCCGATTCCAGACGTCTGCAGGCGATCCGGGACAGATTCGAGAAAGGGGAGGGCTTCTGGGCCCTCCCGGAGCCGTCCGCAAACGAGGCGATCAACGGATTCGGTACTGCCGCTCCAGCGGCAGGATGGCACAGAACCGCGCCCGCGCAGATCGACCTTGGCAGCGTTATCCCGCTGCCGAGCGATGATTGGCCACAGCTCTACCTTCGGGACCGCGAGATTCCATGGTCCCCGATCGGCCAGGGCATGCTCACTGTTGCCGTGCTTTCCCTCGTCATCCTGCTCGCGTTCGCACCGGTGCGGCGCCTCCGTCCCAACTGGCAGATGTTCTTCCTTGGCGCTGGCTTCATGCTGCTCCAAACCAAGGGCGTCGTGCACATGGCACTGCTTTTCGGCGCTACGTGGGTCGTGAATTCGGTGGTGTTCTTTGCCATCCTGGTCATGATTCTGTGCGCGAATCTTTATGTACTCGCGGCAAATCCGCGTAACCTGAAGCCCTGCTATGCGCTGCTGGTCGCGGTGCTGTTCCTGAACACATTTGTGCCGATGGACGTGTTCTTGTCCCTCCCCCCGGTCATGCGGATCACCAGTTCCTGCTTCGTCGTGTTCGTTCCGGTATTTTTCGCCGGGGTGATCTTCGCCTCCGCATTCAAGGAGAGCCGCCGTCCGGACGTGGATTTGGGCTCAAACGTAGCCGGAATCATCCTTGGCGGGCTGAGCGAGCAGTTGTCGCTGGTGCTGGGATTCAACCATCTTCTCCTTGTGGCAGCCGGATACTACCTGCTGTCGCTCGCGTTACGGCCTCGCGGCCTCCCGACACCGGCCTAGCGTTGTGCCGACTCAGGTCTCTGTTGTGGGCATGACCTGCAGCACGACTCCCTGGTGCTGGCATTCCGGCTGGATTGCGTCGACAGCCGCAAACTGACCCGTGCTGCCAGTGCGCGAGGAGACGCAGGTGGAATTGCCCAGGTGGGCCGCGCCGGCCGTCTTCGCCACGCTTACCCTGACGATGTTTTGCGATCTGCTGTTTGCCGGCGGACAAATTGTCTCATGGGTGAACGCTGACCTTGCGACGCAATTTGTCGCCTGGCGCGATTTTGGATTTTCACAATTGCGACAGGGAACATTGCCGCTGTGGAATCCGCATATCTATGGTGGCACGCCTTTCTTCGCCGGATTTCAGTCGGCGTTGCTCTATCCGATCAACTGGCTGCATCTGTTTCTGCCGGTCGCAGTTGCGATCAACTGGATCACGGCGATTCACGTTTTCCTCGCCGGATATTTCACCTACTCTTGGTGCAGAGGGCACGCCATCAGTACAGATGGGTCGATCGTCGCAGGAATCATATTCATGTTCTCCGGCCCGTACTTCATGCACATCTACGCCGGACACCTGCCACATATTGGCGTCATGATCTGGACCCCATTAATGCTTCTTTCTCTGGACCGACTTTCGCAGACCGGCGATTGGCGATGGATGATCCTCGGCAGCGGCGCGACAGTCATGCATATCCTCGCCGGTCATCCACAGTATGTTTATTACACCGGCATTGCCGTCACGATTTACGTCGGCATTCTGCTGATAGGGTCGAAGTATCGGCGACGGATCGTGGTCGGCATGGCCGCAATGTATTTGATCGCATCGTTGATATCCGCAGTGCAGTTGCTTTCGGGTATTCAGGCGGCAGGTGAATTCGTTCGCAGTGGTGGTCTGAGCTTCCAGTCTGCATCGATTCTGGCACTCTCACCGGCAAGCTTGATAACCGCCATCGCACCGAATTTGTTCGGTACCGTGCCAATGACACAAGCCGGCGAGTACGGTCACATTTATTGGGGTGGATCGTATCTGTGGGAAATGTCGGTGTTCGCGGGCGTCGGCGGAATGACGCTCGCCGTACTCGGCGCGATTCGGGCGCCGCGAACCGTCACCCTGCCAGCGCTGGCGATGATCGTCATCACGCTTGCGCTTGCGTTGGGCCGGCATACGCCGTTGTACCAACCAATGTTCGAACTGCTACCCGGATACAGCAGTTTTCGCGGAACCGCGAAATTCGCGTACCTCACGGTGCTGTTCATTGCATTTCTGGCCGGGTTGGGAATGGATTCGTTGGTGCGCAATCCGCGCGCGACCCGGCGATTCAGCATTGGTGTCGCGATCGCCGCCGTGCTCTTCGCCCTGGCCGCGGCGCTGATCTCGCGATCGTTCGGGAATTGGTCTGACTTCGTTCAATCGGTGATTGCCGACGCCGTCAACAGCCACGAATATTTCTTCATGCTCGACCCGTTCGATCCCGCATTTCTTGATCGCACCTGGAAACAGGCGAATGTTTCGCTCGGTCTCGCAGCCGGTACGTGCGCGCTTTTCGCGGCGCTGCTGTGGGTCGGTCCCAACAGGAAATGGGCGATGCATCTGCTCGTCGTAGCGGTCATGGTGGAGATGTTCGTCTTTGGCCGCGCGATTCGCGCAACGACCGAGCCGAGGCCCTGGTTGATTTCGGCGGTCTGGCGCAGCGCAATCGACGCGATGCCGCCGGACACGCGTTTGCTCGCGCCGCAACCGGAATTTTTAGATGCCGGAATGCTCGATCAATTCGAAAACCTTGCCGGCTATGACCCCGGAGTGCTGCGTCGATACGCAGAACTAATCCATGGCTCGCAACGGTTACCGTATGCGCATGCAACACAGTACTTGCGATTCGACCGGCCGAACGAGCCCCTGCTGCGGATGTTGAGATGCAGGTTAATCATGGTCGATCCGGGCAAACCACCGCTGGAGGTGCCGAACCCGCTGGCGGTCGCACAACTGGTGCCGAACTGGGTTACAGCAGCGAGTGTGGAACAGGCAATCGCGCGCGTTGTGCAGACGGATTTTGACCCCGCGTCACTGGTCGTACTTGAATCAGCGGTCGATTTACCAACCAGTGACAGCCCTGACCCTCCGGGCACGGTTGAATTGCGGAGCCGCCGTATCGGTCGGGTTGAAATAGAGGCAGAGGTGTTGCGACCCGCGATTCTTCTGGTGACTGAAAATTACAGCAGTGGCTGGCGCGTTATTGCTGTGACGAAGGCGCAAAGCGAGTATCAAATCCTGCCCGCCAATCATGCGCTGATGGCAATTCCGCTGCAGACGGGCAGTCATCATCTCGTTCTCGAGTATTCCCCTGGGGCTTTCCGGGTAGGGCGCTGGGTCTCTGCATTGTCGCTTATATCGTTCCTTCTTGGTTCAATCTGGCTGGTTCGAAAACCGGGATAAAAGGGGCAGGAGTCCGGGCTATCCCCAGGACTGGCAGATCAAAATTACGCGGTACCTCAGCGGTTCGGCGCGGCAGTAAGCAGCCAATATTCAGTTCAAAAAATCCCTCAATTGCTGCGCCATCCCGGCGCACGCATTGGATTGCACACGGGCCAGCAGCGGCACCGGAATAAAAATGGCGGGCATGTAGGACGTGCCCTGGGTCTCGGTGTTGATCTTGCCGGACAACGATAATTCCTTGAAATCCCAGATGCTGGCCTCGTAATTGGCGGCATCGTCCCAGGTCGCAAAGCCGAAGCAACCGCCGCCGCCCGGCCCGATGGCGCAGGAGATGGATCCTTTTTTGTCCACGGTCTCGGTATAGCCATCGATCCAGACGAAATAGCGTACGCCGAATTCCTGGAACTTCTGCTTTATCTCCGGAACCTGCGCCAGCCGTTCCAGGTTCTTGACGTCCGTGGGCGCAGTGCTGGTTTCAAAGTAGGGATACATGGAATCCACGAAGGTTTTTTCGGGGACCACGTGGATGGGATTGCCGCCCTGGGCGAGGTGTTCGCCGACACAGCTGATGAAGTCGACTTCGGTTTCGTGTTCGCTGTTGCTGCGCCGGCCGAGTACAACGACGGATTCACCCGCTGCGATTTGCGTTTCCGTTATGCGGCGCTCGTCAATGACGGTCGTGCTCTTGCAGCCGGCAATCAGCGCCAGTAATCCCAGTATCCGGATAAGACGCGCTAACGGGGGGCAAGGTGCACGCAAGGGACTACGTTGATTAGCAAACGTCCCCATAGCGCTTGCAGTCCCGGGTCTTTTGCGCCAGCCAGCGCCGTACTTCCGGCACCTGCTCGAAACCCAGCGCCAGCTTGGCGCCGGCATCACGCATGGCCAGGTTGATGGCGGTGGAGAGCCCATCGTCCTTGCTCTTCAGCATGGCCGTTTCGGCCTTGCCATACCCGGTCACCGGCCATTCCGCCACCAGTTGTCCGTCGCTGTCAAAGAGCTGCAGCTGGTATTTGATCCAGGCTTCATACAGCTCGGTCTTGGTTTCTGTCGGCAACGCGAACTGCATTTCCGCCACGCGCGGGGCAATGACCCCTGCCGCGCCGCCGGCGCTGGTGGCCGCGGTGACCGGGGTCACCGCCTGGAACATGGACGGCAGGATGCGATCAAACAATGCGACCTGGGAATCGCCGCTTTCAATGTTCCAGTCCGGGCGGTCCTCGGTGTCTTCCATGTATGCATACGTGCGCAGTGCGGGCTCGTAGTACACGCCCAGGGTGAGCGGGATCTTGCTCACGGTCGGCGTCGGCACTTCGGT
>CAYMXG010000067.1:0-3849 GCA_964394115.1 uncultured Enterobacteriaceae bacterium
GAAGTGGATGTGGAAGTAGACTATGCAGGCGGGAATGTAGAGATTGGTTTTAACGTTTCCTACCTGCTGGATGCCCTGGCAATTATAAAAACCGAGAAAGTCAGAATGACTATTACTGACCCGGGCGCCAGCGCCTTGATAACGCCGGAGGGAAATGCCAGTTGTCGGTATGTCGTCATGCCTATGCGGCTGTAACGCATAAGTTGCACCACACACCGTATTCGCCGTCAGGAAGAGATGTTTATTGCTTCCCTTCAGATTAGGAACGTTCGCAACCTCGCAGAATTGGAATTGGAGTTGGGTCCTGGGCTCAATCTATTTCAAGGGCCTAACGGCAGTGGAAAGACCGCGTTGCTTGAGGCGGTATTTCTCCTGGCCCGCGGCAGGTCCTTTCGCACCACACGCTTGAGTGAAATTGCCCGATACGGGGAGACGGGCTTTCAAGTCGTGGCTCACATTCGACATGGTCAGGACGGCGATGTGGTGACCGGCGTCTCCCGCGAGGGCAAAGATCTGTCGGTTCGGTACCACGGGGAGCCAGTGCCCCGAATGTCCAGTCATGCCCGCCGGTTTCCCGTTTCGATCGCAACCCCGGATAGTCAGGACCTTATCCATGGATCTCCAAAGGTCCGGAGGCGATGGCTGGATTGGGGTTTGTTCCACGTGGAACAAAATTACCTGGAGAAGTGGCGTGCCTATCATCGTGCGCTCCGTCAGCGAAATTGTTTGCTAAAGACATCTACCAGATCGAAGGAGTTAGCTGCATGGGAGCAGGAGATGGCTTCGTATTCGACGGAGATCCAGACCGTCAGAGCCCGATTTATTGTTACGGTTAGCGCTCACATGCAAGCTTTGGCCGCCAAAGCTACCCACTATTCCACGAGCCTCCACCTCAAGCCTGGGTGGGACATGGCCCAGTCGCTGCTGGAGGAATTGGAAGCGGCCCGCGGCCAGGACGCCGCCGCCGGGTTTACGCGTTCTGGTCCTCACCGCGCGGATGTAACCTTTGCGGTGGAAGAGAGAGATGCCGCGACGGTTTTGTCTCGTGGACAAAGCAAACTGTATGTGGTGCTTTTGGCAATGGCGCTGAGCCAGGCTATTACCGAGTTGGGGGGAGAAAGCCCGGTGTTGTTGCTGGATGATCCGGCGGCAGAACTGGACCGCGATACACAAGCCATCTTGATCCGGTTAATTTCAGATCAGGCCTGTCAATCCTTGATGAGTTTGCCGAACGCAGACAGCCAGTTGCTGGATTCCAAAGACATGGCGGTGTTCCACGTGAAACGCGGGGACATCCGAAAAATGGTAAGATCCTGCGACTCATAAACAGGCCTTGCGAATGACCACCGGCAACGGGTACGACTCCACACAAATCAAAGTCTTGAAAGGCCTGGACGCCGTCCGCAAGCGTCCTGGAATGTACATCGGCGACACGGATGACGGTACCGGCCTCCACCATATGGTGTTTGAAGTGGTGGACAACAGCGTAGATGAGGCCTTGGCCGGCTTCTGTACCGAGATTCGGGTGATTCTCCATGCCGACAACGACGTAAGTGTTACCGATAACGGCCGGGGCATCCCGGTGGATATCCACGAAGAAGAGGGGATTTCCGCCGCCGAAGTCATCATGACCACGCTGCATTCGGGCGGAAAATTCGACGACAATTCCTACAAGGTTTCAGGCGGCCTGCACGGTGTCGGCGTCTCGGTGGTGAACGCACTCTCCGAGCAGTTGACTTTGACCATTTACCGGGACGGATATTGTCATCGGCAGGAATATAACGGCGGCGAACCCGCTGCCCCGTTGCAACCGATTGCGCCCTCAACGCATCGCGGCACGGAAGTTCGATTCAGGCCCAGCACGGAGGTGTTCAAGAACATAGAATTTCATTACGACATTCTTGCGCGGCGACTGCGGGAACTGTCGTTTCTGAACTCCGGTGTGCGTATTGAACTTGAGGATGAACGCACCGGCAGGAAGGACGTATTCGAATATCGCGGCGGGATCTCTGCATTTGTGCAACATCTGAACCGTAACAAGATCCCGCTGCATCCCACGGTCATATTCATTGATGCTGAACGCGATGGTGTGGCTGTGCAGCTGGCGATGCAGTGGAACGACTCCTACCAGGAGAATTTCTTCTGTTTCACGAACAATATTCCGCAACGGGACGGGGGTACCCATGTTGCAGGATTTCGTGCCGCCCTGACGCGATCATTGAACAACTACATGGAGCAGTCCGGCATTGCCGCCCGGGCCAAGGTACCAATTTCCGGAGATGACGTGCGCGAGGGATTGACAGCCGTACTTTCAATCAAATTGCATGATCCCAAATTTTCCTCGCAGACCAAGGACAAGCTGGTGTCCAGCGAGGTAAAACCGGCGGTGGAATCCGCGGTCGCAGAAAAACTCCAGGAATTTCTTGCCGAGCAACCGGCGGAGGCGCGCGCTATCTGCGAGAAGATTGTGGATGCCGCGCGGGCCCGTGAGGCCGCGCGTAAGGCACGGGAACTGACACGGCGCAAGTCGGCACTGGATGTGGCGGGGTTGCCGGGGAAACTCGCGGACTGTCAGGAAAAAGACCCGGCCAAGTCGGAATTATTTCTGGTGGAGGGTGATTCTGCAGGCGGGTCCGCGAAACAGGGCCGTGACCGGCGCTACCAGGCCATTCTGCCGCTTAAGGGAAAGATTCTGAATGTGGAGAAGGCGCGCTTTGACAAGATGCTGTCCTCGGCGGAAGTGGGGACATTGATCACAGCGCTCGGTTGTGGCATCGGACGTGACGAATTCGATCTGGCCAAACTTCGCTACCATCGCATCATCATCATGACGGACGCGGACGTGGATGGTTCGCACATCCGCACCTTGCTCCTGACTTTCTTTTACCGGCAGATGCCGGAGTTGGTTGAGCGCGGACATATCTATATCGCCCAACCACCCCTGTACAAGGTGAAGCGGGGAAAACAGGAGCGTTACCTGAAGGATGACGCACAGCGCGAGGCGTTTCTGATGGAAATAGCCCTGGACGAGGCGGAAATGGCGCCGATGGAAAACGCTGCGCCCATTACCGGCTCCGGATTGGCGAAACTGGCGGAGCTATATCTGAAGATGCGGCGTGAACTTGGCCGCCTGGCACGCCGGTATCATCCGAAGGTACTGGATGTAATCCGCGCGCAACCTGTGCTCACGCCGGCGGACATTTCCAACCCGGACTTGATGCGAAAATGGGCGGTGGGCGTGGCGACAGCACTTGGTGCCGGCCAGACCCAGGGCGCCACCTTTACTGCAGCGGCATTTCCCGCCGCCGGTGGCCGGGAAAATGGCATTCGCGTCACCATAAACACTCACGGACTTGAGTCCACCAACATCTTCCAGCCAGAATTTTTTACCGCCGCGGATTATCGCAATCTGGTCGCGGTGGAAAATGTATATCGTCTTGATGGTGCCGTAGTGCAGCGCGGCGATCGGCAAAAGGCGGTAGCGACAATGAAGGAGGCCTTCGATTGGCTGCTGGAAGAGGCAGCTCATGGCATGAACATTCAGCGTTACAAAGGCCTGGGTGAAATGAATCCCGAACAGTTGTGGGAGACCACCATGGATGCCACGAAGCGGCATCTTTCCAGAGTCCGGATTGAAGATGCGGTCGCCTCGGACGAGATCTTCACCACGCTGATGGGTGATGCCGTGGAACCGCGGCGCGAATTCATCGAGCAACATGCTCTGTCGGTGGAGAATCTGGACACCTGAGCAACCTGTTCGCGTCAACGCGGGCGTAATGCCTTTGGTGTTCGCGCAACCACCCATACCTGGACCTGATTCGCGCCCGACCGAAGCAAGACCTTCGCCAT
>CAYMXG010000067.1:3949-9784 GCA_964394115.1 uncultured Enterobacteriaceae bacterium
CTGGGCAGCCGGCGCCGCATAATGCGCAGGGAAATTCCCGGTACATCCTTGTCTCCTGTCGTCGCATCCCAGCGGCGGTTAACCTGGCCCGCAACCCGAAGTTGACACCGAGCCCCGGGTTTCCAATCATGGTGCCAGTTATACGCCCCCGCAGAGGAGGAGCAATCCATGCACAACCCGGATGTTTGTGAATCCGACCCGTCTGTCTCCGCTCACCCGCACTGGCAGGTGGCGGCGGTGGAAGCACTCTATCATCAACCGTTCCACGACCTGATTCACCAGGCTCAGCAGGTCCATCGTCGCCACTTTGATCCAAACGAAGTCCAGTTGAGTACGCTGATGAACATCAAAAGCGGAGGCTGTCCCGAAGACTGCGCGTACTGTCCCCAGAGCGCACGCTATTCAACCCCAGTGGCGTCGGAGCACATGGTATCTGTGGCCGAGGTTCGGGCCGCAGCCCGGGTGGCAAAGGACGCCGGTGCGACCCGGTTCTGCATGGGTGCTGCATGGCGCAGCCCGCGCGGTAAGGATTTTGAACGGGCCATTGAGATGGTTCAGGCGGTGCGAGAACTGGGAATGGAATCCTGCGCCACACTTGGCATGCTCACTGACGTGCAGGCACTGGAACTTGCAAACGCCGGTCTGGACTATTACAACCACAACCTGGATACGTCAGCGGAGTTTTACGCCCGGATCATCACCACGCGTATCTACGCGGATCGCCTCGAAACGCTGGAGCACGTGCGCAGTGCCGGCATCAAGGTCTGTTGTGGCGGCATCATTGGCATGGGGGAGTCAGTGCGCGATCGCTGCGCGTTGCTGGCGACACTGACACAGCTGCCTGCGCATCCGGAAAGCGTCCCGATCAACATGCTGGTGCGTGCCCCGGGGACGCCGCTGGAAAATGCCGAAGAACTGGATCCGCTGGATATGGTTCGCACCATCGCCGTGGCGCGCATACTGATGCCCACGTCCCGCGTGCGCCTGTCTGCCGGACGCAGCGCCATGGATGACACGCTCCAGGCTTTGTGTTTTCACGCCGGGGCAAATTCCATTTTCTATGGCGACCGCCTTTTGACCACCGAAAATCCAGGCGTGCAGCAGGATCTGCGGCTGCTTGATCGTCTCGGCATGTTCGCTTCGCGTTAGCGGGAACCCGGCTTGGGCGCGGTCGAACTGTCTCCGTTGCTGGAGGAAACGTTTCGGTTCCGCGCCGCCCAGTCCGAGTTGCAGACCAAATCCCTGCTGCGTGAGCGCCTCACCGTCAATGGCCGGCAGGGGCGAACCGTGCACATTGGCTCGGAAACGCTGCTGAATTTTTGCAGCAATGATTACCTGGGTCTCGCCGCTGATCCCCGGCTTGTTAGCGCGCTCAAGACCGGCGTGGATAATTATGGTGTCGGCGCCGGGGCGTCGGCATTGGTGTGTGGTCGCAGTCGTGCGCATGACGAGTTGGAACAGGCAGTGGCGGAATTCACGGGCCGGGATCGGGCGCTGCTGTTTTGCTCCGGCTATATGGCGAATCTGGCCCTGGGGGTCAGCGGGCTGGTGGGTGCCCGCGACCTGGTAATCGAAGATCGACTCAACCACGCCTCGTTGATCGATGCTGCCCGCATCTCCGGTGCGCGCCTGCGTCGGTATCCTCACTGCGACCATGCGGCTGCGGCTAAATTGACTCGATCAGACACGAATCGGAAGTTAGTCCTTACTGACGGTGTTTTCAGCATGGACGGTGACCTTGCTCCAGTGGCTGAACTGGCCCAGGCGTGCGTTGAATCCGGGGCGTTGCTGGCGGTGGACGATGCCCACGGCTTGGGGGTATTGGGAAATACCGGGGGTGGCGTGCTGCAGGTTGCCCACATGGACCAATTCCGGGTCCCGCTACTGGTGGGGACGTTCGGGAAGGCTGTGGGCACGGCCGGTGCCTTCGTTGCCGGTCCGGGCGATGTCATCGAATATCTGTGTCAGCGGGCCCGTACTTATATGTACTCGACGGCCCCGCCGCCGGCATTGGCCTGCGCAACCCGCCATGCCCTCGAAATTATTGCGGCAGAGCCCGAGCGCCGCACCGGGCTTGCAAAACTGATCACCTATTTTCACAGCGGCGCAGCTGAACTCGGTCTGCCGGTGCCGGAGTCGAACACACCCATCCAGCCGCTGATACTCGGTAGCCCGAGTCAGGCGGTCAAAGTGAGTGCCAGTTTGCGGGCCGCGGGAATATTGGTGACACCGATTCGGCCGCCCACGGTGCCAGCGGCAACATCGCGCCTGCGCATCACGATTACGGCTGCCCACACCCACTCGGATTTGGATCAACTCCTGCTGCAACTCGCGCGCCTGTTAAACCCGGAACAACGAATATGAATGATGGCAGTCCTGCGCTGTTCCAGAAGGACAAGCGCCGCATTGCGCGGAATTTCTCCAGGGCGGCGGCGGGTTATGACGGGCTGGCACAATTTCAACAGACGGTCGGTGCACGTCTCGTCGAAAGCCTGCCGGTTATGAGAGTCCGGCCGACAGTATTTGCAGACCTCGGCAGCGGCACGGGCAGACTCGCCCAGGGTATTCGGGGAATTTATCCCGGCAGCACCGGCATTCAGATCGACCTCGCCGAGGCAATGCTCAGACAGGCCCGGCCGCGCTGGCCGTGGCGACGCACGCGCAGTCATTGGATCTGCGCCGACGCGGAATCACTGCCCGTCAAGGATGCCAGCCTGGATCTCGTGGCATCGAATCTGATGTTGCAGTGGTGCAATGAACCTGGGCGCGTGCTTGAGGAGGCCTTTCGGGCCTTGCGTCCTGGCGGATTGTTACTGCTCTCGACCCTTGGGCCCGGGACCCTGGAGGAATTGCGCGCAAGCTGGCGCGAGGTGGACGCCGGCGTTCACGTCAATGCCTTCCTCGATATTCACAGCCTGGGCACCGCGCTGGCAAGCATGGGATTCTCGGGACCGGTGCTGGAAACAGAAAAATTTACGCTGACCTACGCTGATGGCATGGCGTTAATGCGCGATCTAAAGCGTCTGGGCACGGGCAATGCAAATTTCGGCCGACCCCGCACGCTGACCGGCAAGGGCCGGCTGAACGAAATGTTGCAGAACTATGAGCACTATCGCGAGGACGGAAAATTACCTGCCACTTACGAGGTTATTTATACCCACGCCTGGCGCCCAGCAGGGAAAATCGGGCATCCACGTGGAACAATAACCATTCCGGTTTCATCGATTCGCCGCAACTGACGTGACCGCGCGCCAGGATTGTTTTGTCACCGGGACTGATACCGGGGTCGGCAAGACCTGGATCAGCGCGGGCCTGATGCGCTGCTACTCTGCGGCCGGACTCCTGGTTGCGGGCATGAAACCCGTTGCCAGCGGTAGCCGTCGCACGCTCGCGGGCCTGCGCAATGAAGATGCAGAAAACCTGCAGGCCCTGGCGTCGGTAGCGCCCCCTTATAACCTCGTGAACCCCGTGCCGCTACCTGATGCGGTGGCACCACATATCGCCGCGGCGCGAGCAGGCGTGCGCATTGATCTGGCGGCGATTCGGGCCGCGTACCTGCAATTGCGCCAGCAGGCAAATGTCGTGATAGTAGAGGGCATCGGCGGTTGGCGCGTACCGCTGTCCGAAGCAGGCACTACGGTCGACCTGGTCCGGGCACTGGAAATACCGGTTTTGCTGGTGGTGGGACTACGGTTGGGTTGTATCAATCACGCCCTGCTCAGTGTCGAATCCATCGCCGCGGATCGGATATCGCTGGCGGGATGGGTCGCCAATCATGTGGACCCGGGGTTCGAGGAAGCCACTGAAGTGATCAATTACCTGAGCGAGCATATCGGCGCACCGTTAATCGGCACCGTGCCGAACCTGGCTGAATTTCAGCCGGATCGAGTGGCCGAAGCACTGGCTGTCGAATTGCTGGCGTTTGGATAGTGGCTCGGCAGGCTTTTTTGGCAGTATGCATACTTGCCCGTCGGCCCTGATATGTTGCATAGTGTCGCCCGCATTCGGCCTGTGTAAATGGACCAGGCCGTCGCCAAGCGCCTGATCAGAAATAAAAAAAGACTGATGATTTCCGAATTGGCCGAATCTGACGACAGGCAGCGCATTTTTGTCATTCAGCCCAATCCGCCGCTGGCATGGAACACTCTGTTCCGGGTCTTCGCGGCGATGGCGGTTTTCATACTTGGTATTGGCATATCGTGTGCGGTGGCGGGTTTGCCATTGGTCCTGCCATTTGCAGGACTGGAAGTAATCGTGCTCGGCGTAGCGTTGTACCTGAGTGCAGTGCGTGGATCAGTGCGGGAAGTGATCCGGATATTGGATGCAGCTGTCATCTACGAAGCGGGGTGCGCGGCACCCCTGGTCACGCGCACTTTCCAGCGCCACTGGACGCGGGTGGTGCTGGAACAATCGTGCGGGGACTGGTATCCGAGCCGACTGCTGCTGCGCTCTCATGGCCGGCAGGTGGAAGTGGGGAGATTTCTCGAAGAAAAGGAACGCCAGCATCTGGGACTGCAATTGCAGAATGCGTTGCAGGGGGGTGTGGTCAAAATGCATTTGTATTCCAAATCAACCAGTGCTGACAGTTGCCGAGGACTTGAGCATGAGGCATAGCAAAAAAGGCGGCGGTTTATCGGGGATGCTGGCAACGCTGGCATTACTGTGGTCGCAAACCGCGGGCGCGGACTATGCGCTGAACATGACGCGCGGGGTCACGGAATTGAGCCGGGATTTCTACGACCTGCACATGCTGATCTTCTGGATCTGCTGCGCCATTGCCGCCCTGGTGTTTGGTGTCATGTTCTGGTCCATATTCAAGCACCGCAAGTCCCAGGGTGCTGTTGCGGCTCAATTCCATCATAGCACCAAGGCGGAACTGGTCTGGACCATCATTCCGATCATCATCCTGGTGGTAATGGCGATCCCGGCGACCAAGGCCCTGGTGAAAATGGAATCCACCGGCGACGCGGACATGACCATCAAGATCACCGGGCATCAATGGAAATGGCACTACGAGTATGTGGATGCCGGATTCGGATTTTTCAGTGTGCTGGCAGCCGACAGCAACGAAGCCCGCGCCAGAGGATCGGGCAAGAACCCTTACGAGGTGGAACATTATCTGTTGAACGTGGACCAACCCCTGGTACTCCCGGTCGGAAAAAAGATCCGTTTTCTGTCGACGGCAAACGACGTGATTCATGCCTGGTGGGTGCCGGCAATCGGCTTCAAACGCGACGCGGTGCCGGGATATATCAATGAGACCTGGGCCCGAATCGATGAGCCCGGCCTTTACCGGGGTCAATGCGCCGAGTTGTGCGGCAAAGATCACGGCTTCATGCCCATCGTCGTGAAGGCGGTTCCCGAAGACGAATACTATGCCTGGGTGGAAGAAGCGCTGGTGGCGCAAGTGGACGCCTCTGCGGGCGCCGATCGGGAATGGAGCAGGGACGAACTGATGACCAAGGGTGAGCAGGTCTACGGGACATTCTGCGTCGCCTGTCATCAGCCCAACGGCCAGGGTATCCCGCCGGCATTTCCGGCATTGGCGGGCAGCGTCATCACCACGGGACCCGTGGAGCAACACCTGGATCGCGTGATGAATGGCAAGCCCGGGACAGCGATGGCGGCATTCGGGGCGCAGCTCAACGATGTGGATCTGGCAGCGGTCATTACCTATGAGCGCAATGCCTTTGGCAACAATGCGGGCGATGCGGTGCAGCCGGCGGCGATAAAGGCCACCCGCAAGTAGGCGTGAAAATTCTGAATCCGACACTGCACTGATGTACAGAAAGTGAGGGAATCGACATGAGTGAAGCAGTCATGCATGGCCACGAA
>CAYMXG010000068.1:0-9750 GCA_964394115.1 uncultured Enterobacteriaceae bacterium
CGATGGTGTCGGCAATGCGGCACAACAGGTAGGCGTTGCTGACCACCTGGCGCAGTGGTTCGGGCAACTGCGGGATGGTGAGCGCGAAGGTGCGCGATACTTCCTGCAGGCTCTTTTCCTGGAAAGCCCAGTCGCCGGTGTCGGGGGTTTGAGAAGTGGCGGTGGTCATGGCCCCCGATTATACCGCTCGAAATCAACTGCGAGGTTGAATTGCCAAACCGCGGCAAGGCTGGGCCGCGCGAATCAGGTCCACTCGGCGCGCAGGGTTCGCGCCAATTGTTTGAGACTCATCAGATTGTGGGCCGGAAGAAAATGGTCCATGTATGGCAGCGCGGTGCGGATCCCGCGGCAAAGCGGCGCATATCCGGAGTGTCCCAACAGCGGATTGAGCCAGATAAGTTTGTGCACACGGCGACTGAGCCACGCGATCTGTTCCTGCATCAGCTGCGCATCGCCCCGGTCCCATCCGTCGCTGAGTATTACCAGCAAGGTCCTGGCGCGCAGCACCTGGCGGGAGAATTGCCGGTTGAATTCACGCAGGCAGCCACCGATATCCGTGCCGCTGCCCCAATCCGCCACGCGCGATTCCAATCTTTGCATGGACGCATGGATGTCCCTGCCGCCCAGCAGATCCGAGATCATCGTCATGCGCGTGGAAAAAACTCCGACCTCAACCTGCGGCACCTCGTGGCGCAATGCGTAGATGAACTGGATCAGGAATTTGCTGTACGTCTGCATGGACCCGCTGACGTCGCAAAGCAATACCAACCGGACCTTCTTCTCGCGCCGCCGCCGGAACAGCAGCCTGGTCGCGTATTCCCCATAGGGCGCACTGCGGCGGAGGATGCGGCGAAAGTCCGGTTGTCGCCCCGACTTGCCGGGTGTAAAGCGGCGGCTGCGATAATTGATCAGGGTTCGCACCAGTTCGGCGACGAGTTGGCGCGCCTGCTCCAGTTCCGCGGGAGTCATTGTGCCGATGTCCTTGTGCAGCAGGGTTTCCTCCGGCGAATAACCGGGCTGGCCAGGTTCCCCGGGCTCCGCGGTGTTGTCATCGCCCGGGTCAGCCGGGGTTACCAGGTCGCGTCCGGCGGTACCCATCCGTGCCCCGGGTTCCGGGGAAAGGTCAGGGCTGTCGCCCGGCTGTTCCTCCATTGCGCCGGCGACCAATTCCCCTTCCCAATACTGGCGGAACAATTCGTCAAAACGATCCATGTCGTCACGGGAGCGGACCAGGGTCGCGGTCGCGGCGGCCCGGAACTCCGCGCGATCGCCGACGTCAACAATGCGCAGTGCGCTGCACAGGTCGATGAGTTCTGCCGGGCTCACCTTGAGGCCGGCGCCGTGCAGCCCGTTGACGAACTTCACTACATGGGTCAGAAATCGGTCCACGATATTTCCGGACCCGGCGCGCCGCTTCAGGGAGCAACGCGTTGATCGGAGGCAGGCGCGCGATTCCTGAAGTCTTTCGCCCTGGTGACGGCCTGCTGCAAGGTCGCCCCGGAGAGGGTCTCCTGGTCACTCTTGTACTTCAGGATGCAGCTCAATGTGGCTCTGACAACATCCGCTTCCAGTTCCTGGATCCCCAACGCCAGCAATGCCCTGGCCCAGTCGATGGTCTCGGCCACGCCGGGACGCTTGTAGTAATCCTGTTGCCGCAGCAACTCCATGAACCTGCAGATCTGCATGGACAGCTGTTGCGCGACGTCCGGCACTGCGGCGGAAACAATCATCAGTTCCTTTTCCAGCGACGGGTAGTCAATCCAGTGATACAGGCAGCGTCGCTTCAGTGCATCGTGCATTTCCCGCGTCCGGTTCGACGTGAGCACCACGAACGGTACCTGCGTGGCCTTGATGGTGCCAATCTCCGGGATGGTGATCTGGAAATCGGAGAGGACCTCCAGCAGGAACGCTTCGAATTCCTCATCGGACCGATCGATCTCATCCACCAGCAGCACCGGCGGCACCGCAGAGTCATGCTGAATGGCCTGCAGCAGCGGGCGCTGCAGCAGGAATTCCATTGCGAAAATATTCCGCCCCAGTTCCGCCTTGTTGACGCCGCGCGCCTCCTGCAACCGGATTTCCAGCATCTGCCGCAGATAATTCCACTCATACAGCGCTGCCGGCGCATCCAGCCCCTCGTAGCACTGCAAACGGATCAGGTCGGTCCCCAGCAGCTGCGCGATGGCCTTGGCCAGCGCGGTCTTGCCGACGCCGGGTTCGCCTTCAAGAAACAGCGGCTTGTTCAGTTTTCCGGCGAGATAAACCGTGGTGGCCAAAGCGTGATCGGCGATATAGCCTGCGCCGGCAAGTTTCTGTTCTATTTCGGTGATGGAGGCAAACACTGTCGGGGGTCCTCGGGCAAAACGCGCTGGTCTGCGCTGCGCCAGGCCGGTCGCAGGGCGGGTAAACTCTACTGTGTACCCCGGCCATTAACAATTGTATTACCGGTGGACCCGGTAGCCGCGGCAGGACTCTGGTGCCAGGTGATTGCCAGGGCCCGAGGCCATCGGCGCGGCAGTTATTGCCGCGGGTCGATGGGTGTCAACGGTTCGACTTGCCGCTCGATCGCCTCGGCCACGGCCAGGCAGCGCATTTCGCTGAAGGGTGGCCCGATGATCTGGACCACCTGCGGCAGGCCGTCCCGTACTCCCACCGGCACCACCGCAGCGGGCAGACCCAGGGCGTTCACCGCAATGGTCATGCGGAAGCTGTGTATCACCGCCGCCATCCGCTCGGGGGATGCGATGTCACCGTCAGTCTCGAGTGGCGGTTCAGTGCCGACCGGGGCTACGATTACGCCGTAGCGTTCGAAGAAGCCGAGCCAGTCCCGGAGCAGACCGACCCGCCGGGCGAAAGCGCTCGCGTACATCCCGAGGTCGAACCTGGGCAACGCAGCGCGATAGCAATCGAAGGTACGCCGCAGTGCCGGGCCGCAGATGTCTTTCACCGCGGGCTCCAACCCCATCTGCAACTCTCCCAGGCAGACGACCCGCCAGATGTGCGCGGCTTCCCCGATGCCGGGCGGCTCGATTTTGTCGACCTTGTATCCCGCATCCTCCAGCAACTTCCCGGCCCGCTCCACACCCGAGGCGACCTGTTTGCTCACGCCCCCGCCTGCCGGATCGATCACCAACGCCGCCGTAACGGTTGTGGCATCTGCCAGTTCCAGGGGCGCAGGCACCCACCAGGGATCGTGGCGATCGCGTGCGACCATGGCCCGAAGGCCGAGACGAACATCCTCAATCCGGCGCGCCATGGGACCTTCAACATGCATCATCTGAACACCCATTCCTGGTTCACCTGGTTGGGTTGGATTCCAGACCGGCACGCGCCCGATGCCGGGACGAAGTGAGGCTATGCCGCAGGCCTGCGCCGGCTGTCTGAGGGACCCGCCGAGATCATTGCCCTGTGCCAACGGGGTGACCCCGGCCGCAAGCGAGGCTGCGGCACCGCCGCTGGAGCCGCCCGGTGTGCGTGCGCGGTCCCAGGGATTTCGCGTCGGACCGAAGACGTCGTTATTGGTTTCCCAGCGGCAACAGAATTCCGGCGTATTGGTGCGGCCGAGGACAATGGCACCTGCATTCAGCCAGTTCTGAACGCAGGGCGACGTCGCACGCGCGATGTTGTTCCGTAAAGCCGCGCAACCATTCACCGTGGCCCATCCTTCCAGATCGACATTGTCCTTGATGGTCACCGGAACACCGTGCAGGGGTCCGAGCGCCTCATGCGCCTGGACGGCCCGATCCGCCTCATCGGCCGCCATCAGGGCGTCCTCCGCCCGCACTTCGGTCAAGGCGTTGATGGCGGAGTGGGTTGCCTCGTAGCGTTGC
Organism: uncultured Enterobacteriaceae bacterium; assembly: GCA_964394115.1. Taxonomy (GTDB): domain Bacteria; phylum Pseudomonadota; class Gammaproteobacteria; order Eutrophobiales; family Eutrophobiaceae; genus 2-02-FULL-61-13. The sequence continues at coordinate 3,831 of CAYMXG010000068.1, forward strand.
ACGCATGAGGTGACCACGTCCCGCGCGCTGAATGTCTTTTTGCGAATGCCGCTTGCTACTGTGGCGGCGCCCAGACGCCAGAGTTCATCACTTTTCATTTCGCTCACTCCATGCTGGTGGAAGACACGCAAATTGGATTTACCAACGCCCCAAACCTGGCTTGACATTCACCCGGGGCCGCGTCAGTGTAACAAAAAATGATCCGATTTCGCACATGTTGTGCGAATATCGCTCATAAATTAGAACGAAACTGAAGCTCGATGCGGAGGTTCCTTTGTATGGATGAATCGTCAGTTCAGGAGTTGCATCAAACAATTCGCGGTCCCGTCATTTGTCCGGGCGACGCCGCGTATGACGAGTCGCGGCGCGTCTGGAACCGGATGATTGACAAGAGACCGGCCGTTATCGTGCGCTGCTCCGGGGTTGCAGATGTAATCGATGCCGTCAACTTTGCCCGCCGGCACGATTTGCCGCTCGCGATACGGGGCGGCGGTCACAACGTGGCCGGCAATGCGGTTTGTGAAAACGGAATCATGATCGACCTCTCCCTGATGCGGGCGGTCCACATCGATTCGCAAACACGCGTCGCCTGGGTCCAGGGCGGCGCCACCCTGGGGGATATCGATCGGGAAGCGCAAGCCTTCGGTCTGGTTGTGCCCGCAGGCGTGGTCTCGGAAACGGGTATCGCGGGACTTGCGCTTGGGGGCGGCTATGGCTGGCTGCGAGGCAAGCATGGTCTCACCATAGACAACATGTTGTCGGTTGATATCGTCACCGCTGATGGTCAATTCCTTAAGGCCAATGAATCCGAGAATGCGGACCTTTTTTGGGCCGTGCGCGGAGGTGGCGGGAATTTCGGAATTGTGACTGCGTTTGAATTTCGCCTGCACCCTCTCGGGCCCAAGGTAATGTTTTGTGCCCCTTTTTACCCGGGCGAACAGGCCGGGCCGGTCTTGCGCGGGTGGCGGGAATTCATGCGCACGGCGCCTGATGAGTTCACGACCGAATTCATTTTGTGGAACTTCCCAGCCCACCCGAACTTTCCCAGGCAATTGCACGGCAGGCCCATGGTGGTCCCGGCGGGCGTATACACCGGTCCGGTTGAGGAGGGAGAGAGGTTCGTGCAGCCGCTGCGGAAACTCGGCACACCACTGCTCGATCTGAGCGGTCCGGCGCCCTTCACCTCGGTACAGAAAACGTTTGATCCTTACGTCAACAAAAAGAACGGTTTGCTCAATTACTGGAAGTCAATTTATCTCGACAGCTTCAGTGACGAAGTCATGAATGCTCTTGTCGCCGTATACAATGATCGTCCCGTGAGCAGTACGCTTCTGGTTCTTCAGGATCTGCGTGGCGCAAGCAGCCGCGTGGCCAGGGAAGCGACCGCCTTCGGGGATCGCAGCATGCCTTACATGCTCGAAATCAACACCTCCTGGCAAGATTCCGGGGAAACCGAGCGTAACATTGCCTGGACCCGGAAAGTCTGGGCGCAAATGCGGCATTATTCCGCCGGCGGACTCTACCTGAACATGTTCATTGGCGACGGTGAAGAGAGCCGGGACGTTGTCCGAGCCACCTATGGAGACAATCTCAAACGCTTGGTCGCCATAAAGAACAAATACGATCCCACGAATCTGTTCAAACTCAATCAGAACATAAGACCGATGGCATGAAGAAAATCGGAAGGACGTTCCCGTGTGTTCGCCCGCTGGAAACGAAGCATCCATCAAGTCCCATTAAAGAGGGAGGGAAGGCGGAATGAAGGCGGTAATTGCAACCGGAATTGGACCACCCGAAGTGCTTCAAGTCAGGGAAATAGACGACATCGAACCCGGCGCAAATCAGGTTCTGGTCAGAATCGAATACGCGGGAGTGAACATGCTCGATACCATCGAGCGCCGCGGGATGTATCGGGTACCCCCCCGAATAACGCCCTATGTACCGGGGGTCGAAGGTGCCGGAACGGTCGAAAGCGCCGGCCCGGGAGTTAAGGATTTTTCCATCGGCGACCGGGTTAGTTTCATGGATTTGTTGAGCGGTTCCTACGCCGAATATTGCGCCCCGATTGCGGACAAGATTGCTGCGATACCCGACGACATACCTTTTGATGTGGCGGCAGCCATGACCATAACCGGGCTCACCGCCCATTACCTGGTGCACGAATACGTCGAGGTTGGCCCGGACACGACCGTGGTTGTGCACGCAGCCGCGGGCGGGATGGGCACGATGCTGACGCAATGGCTGTCACATTACGGCGCTCGGGTTATCGGTACGACATCGATGCCGGCCAAGGCCCGGAGTTGTCATGAGAACGGTTGTGATGAAGTGATCATATACACGCAAGTCGATTTTCCGGCCGAGGTATTGCGAATCACCGGCGGACGCGGGGCGGATCTGATCCTGGATGCGGTGGGCAAGGCAACCATTCCCCTCGATCTGCAATGCGTCGGTCCACGTGGCACCATCGTCCTGTATGGCGTCCCCAGTGGCAAACCCGACCCGATAGAACCGTTCTGGCTCATGATGGGACGCTCGGTGCGCTTATGCGGTGGGGATTGTAATAACTGGACGGAGACGGGAGAACAGATCGAATCACGCATGCGCGCGGTTTACGACGGTTACAGGAACGGATATTTAAAGCCGAATGTCAGCGAGGTCGCGTTACTCGAAGACGCGCCACGCATTCACCACGCCCTGGAAAGCCGGCAATCGATCGGAAAATTCATTCTAAAGGTACGCTGAACGCGCCATCTGCCGGTGAAATCGATGACGCTGCACGGAGACGATGCACCGGAGTGTAAATGTTAGAATGGAATGGTGGATTAGCCCAGGCACGGAGATTGTTCGATGAAGGACACAGACCATCGCACTTTGTTATCCGATGTGCAGTTGCGCGTAAAGGCGTTGGAATCGCTGTTGAGCGAGAAGGGTCTGGTCAATCAGGAAACGCTCGACACCATCATTGACCACTACGAGCACAAGGTCGGGCCGCACTGCGGCGCCAGGGTCGTTGCGCGCGCCTGGACGGACCCGGTTTACAAGGCACGTCTCCTGGCCGACGGCTCGGCCGCCATCGCCGAAATGGGATTCGGCGGGCTCGAATCCGCCCACATCGAGGTCAAGGAAAATACCCCCAAGATCCACAATCTCGTGGTATGCACGCTGTGCTCCTGTTATCCATGGGCGACACTGGGCCTGCCGCCAAGGTGGTACAAAAGCGCCCCGTACCGCGCCCGCGCGGTGCGCGATCCACGCGGATTGCTGATGGAATTCGGATTGGAACTCGGGGACGACGTCGAAGTGCACCTCTGGGACAGCAACGCGGAGATCCGCTACCTGGTGCTGCCCATGCGCCCTGACGGGACCGACGGTATGTCGCCTGAGGAGTTGGCCGGGATGGTGAGCCGCGATGCCATGATCGGCGCCGCCGCGGTGACGGCGCCGCGGCGCTGATTCGGGGGAACGGGAATGGACGGCATTCATGATCTTGGTGGCATGGAGAACATCGGTGTGATCGAGCGCGAAGCCGACGAACCTGTGTTTCACGAAGACTGGGAACGGCGGATAGTGGCAACTACCCTGGCAATCATGGGAGCCGGCTATTTCAAGGTCGACGAGATCCGGCGCGCCGCCGAGTGGATGCCGCCGGCGGACTACCTGCGGGCAAGCTATTACGAAAGGTGGCTGTTCGGATTGAACGCGCTGCTGCTTGAGAAGGACGTGTTGACGCGGGAGGAGATCGACGCAGGGCGTTCACTGCGGAGGGAAGGTGGGTGCGTGTTGCCGCCGCTGGCAAAAGAGCAGGTCCAGTTCGCCTTGACGCAGCGCATACCGGTCAGTCTCGATCTGGACATTGCGCCGCGCTTCACGACGGGCGAACGCGTCCTTACGCGGAATTTGCATCCTGTTCATCACACGCGCCTGCCGCGTTATGCGCGGGGAAAGCGCGGAGTGATCGAGCACGATCAGGGCGTGTTCCCCCTGGCAGATGTGATTGCACACGGCGAACCCGATCGGCCTCAGCACGTCTACTGCGTGCGGTTCGCGGCGCGCGAGTTGTGGGGGGAAGACGCGCCGGCGCAGGACACACTCCACCTGAGTCTGTTTGAAGAATATATGGATCCGCTTCCCACATGACCGCTCCCGAACCGCACAGGCCTTTCCCTGGGGACGGCGCGCAGGGACGCAATCCAACTCGGGCAGCAGGACAGGTGCGATCACTGAATAGCGCCGGGGGACGCGGATGACTCCAATGGTGAATGAGGACGGCGAACCGCTGCAACAACGCGACTACATCAGTTCCCTGGCCAAGGGACTCGATGTATTGCGCGCATTCAGCAAGGAATACCCCAGACTCAGCACCACGGAACTTGCCGGCCGGCTCGACATAAGCCGCGCCAGCGCCAGGAGATTCCTGCTGACATTGGCCAACCTGGGTTACCTGCGCAAGGAAGGCCAGTGGTTCCAGCCCACCAGCAAGGTGCTGTCGCTCAGCTCCGTATTCTTCTCATCCACGCCGCTGGCGACAATCGCCGCGCCGTACCTGGATGAGGGTACCAGACTCATCGAGGAATCGTGTTCGCTCGGCATCCTCGAACATAACATGCTGGTGTTCATCGCCCATTCCCCGTCCCACTGGCTGCTGAAGCTGGAAATCAGGAATGGCACGAGGATACCCGCCCATATCAGCGCCATGGGCCGGAACATGCTGGCATCCCTGCCCGCGGCCGAACTCACCCGTTATCTGGACGCGACGGAACTCAAGGCATTCACGGATCGGACCATCACCAGCAAGGCGCGGCTGCGGGCGGTTCTGGCCCAGGTCAAGGCGCAGCGGTATGCCGTCATCGATCAGGAACTGGAACAAGGTCTGCGTTCCATTGCCGTTCCGGTGGTACAGAATGGCAACGTCGTTGCCGCATTTGGAGTCGCCAGCCATGTTAGCCGCACCACGCTGCGGCGCATGGAGCGGGAATTCCTGCCCGTCATGCGTGATTTGGCCGCCAGGATCAGCGCCGAAATATCCCGGCTCTAGCGGGGCGATGCAAAAGCCCTCCGTGGCTTTCGTCTTGTACCAACCTGCTAATTCCCCGGCGGCATCCATGCGACCCCGATTGCGGAACACGCGTGCGATATTCGCACATTGTGTGCGAATAGCTGCGGTGACTCTCGACGGTGCCGATGCGGAGGCATATACTCCGCCCCGGTAGCGGACCGGCGCCGTCGGTCCCTGGGTGATTGAGAGGTCAACACCTGATGCACGCGCACACCGGCAAGAAAATGAAAAAGAAGATCCCCACGTATTGTTATCAATGCGTGAATGGCCCCGACCTGCTGATGGTTGAGGTCGTCAATGGCGTCGCCACCACGGTCACGCCGAATTTCAACGTCAAGGACTCGCACCCGGCGGAAGGCAAGGTTTGCGTCAAGCCCTACGGGCTGGTGCAGAAACTCTACAATCCCAACCGCCTGCTGAAGCCCATGCGCCGCACGAACCCGAAGAAAGGGCGCGAAGAAGATCCGGGCTGGCAGGAAATCAGTTGGGACGAGGCACTGGATACCGTCGCCGCGAGACTCAGGGCGATTCGGGACAAGGGTCTCGTGGATGAAAATGGCGATCCGCGTTTTGCCTTCACCACCGGCGGGGCCGGCACGCCTATGTTCTATGCCGGCACCATGGGGGCCTTCCTGGGGGCATGGGGGCCCATCGACATGAGCCTGGGTGCGGGCGGCACGGTCAAGTGCTATCACTCGGAACATGTCTTCGGCGAACTCTGGCACCGGGCGTTCACCGTGTTGCCGGACACACCGCGTTGCGAATATGTCCTCTCGTTTGGCAATAATATCGATGCCTCCGGCGGGGTCACTTCGGTGTTCCGCCAGGCGAATGCGCGCGCGCGCGGCTGGAAACGCATCCAGT
>CAYMXG010000069.1:0-1218 GCA_964394115.1 uncultured Enterobacteriaceae bacterium
TCGGCCATGTAGGGCCGATTCACCAGCGCATAGCAGATCAGGACCGGAACCGCGAGCGGGTCCGGCACCTGCGGCTGGTAGTGGTACAACACCACCTTGTCCTGCCGGTGCACCGCAGTACGCGGCGAGACACCGACCTGCACGTCCCCCAGCTGCGTGAAGGTGCTCAGGCCCCGCGCCAGCCGCGCATTGAACGCCAGCACTTCCTGCGCGACGGATTCCGGATCCAGGGCGACTGGCGGCACGGAACTAGTCTCCAGTCTCGCCGGCCTGCGCGGGCGCAGTATTCGGGGTGGCAGGCCGCAATGCCTCCAGCTCCCGTTGCAGGCGCAGCAGGGTTTCCCGGTCCGCCTGTTGCCGGACCCGGGCAGCGCGCAACTCGCTGCGCATGCCGGCCTCCCGCTCTTGCATCGTGCCCAGCGCCTGCGCCGTGGGCAGGTGCATGGACTCAAGTCCGGCGTCGATCATCCGGCGCGTGTGCAGTTTGAATGATGACAGGGCATTCACCAGCCGGGCGAAACAAGCGGCGAATTCCGCCCCGGCCATCATTTCGCTGAATGCGGTTTCGCCGCACTCGACCCACAGGTCGTAGAGTGCACGCAGGTTTGGCACCTGCGCTCCGCCCAGCAGTTGTTCCTGCAATCGATTCAGCCCGTTGCGCGCGGCAGTGGACAACATGCGCAGGTATTCAGACAGCGCCTGCTGGTATTCCTGCCACAGGCGCGCCCCTTTCCGGAGTGCGTCCGCATTGCCGGACTGGTTTCCTCCCAACGGGGCAGCACCCGGAATCGACTGCAGTAATTCGTCCGGCAGGCGCGCAAACAACGCGCAGGTCCGCTGCCACAGATCATCAGGCAGCTTCCAGGCGCCCAACAGCGATTCCATGCCCGGCGGCGCCGTGCCGGCGGCAAGTTGCTGTTGCAGCGCCTCGAATTGGCGCCGAACCTCGCGCTCCCAATCGAGTCCCGCGGCTGGTTGACGCGCCAGCACGGCGGTCAACGGGGCAAAAAATTCCGCGCAGGCGAGAAAGGCACTGGATTGGCGCACCAGGTCGGCGAAGAACGACCTCTGCTCCGCGGGTAATGCTGCGCTCACACCCTGCCACCAGTAGTCGAGGGCGTTCTGCCAGGGACCGGGGCCAGGGACGGGGCCCGGAGTGCCGGGGAATCCCAATGCCTGCAGCGCATCCAGGTAGCGGCGCTGCAGCGCGGCCCAGTC
>CAYMXG010000069.1:1318-9672 GCA_964394115.1 uncultured Enterobacteriaceae bacterium
TCCAGCAATTGCGCCGCGATCCGGTATTTGCGCGCGGCAAAATGCTCCTCGCCAAACTGCAGGCGGATGCCATCAAGCTCATGGGTAATGAGTTCCCGCACCCGCTCCACCGTGATCTTGCGCCCGTCATCCAGTTTGCCACCCGGGAAATGACACCATTGCCACAATTGCGCCCGGGCAATCTCGGCCGTGGCCGCATCTTCCATCAGGTTGTACAAGGGCACGGCGCCCTGGCCGCTGAGCCAGGACTCGGTGTAACGCAACGCGGCGCTGACATTGTCCATCAGGCCGCGGCTGGTAATCGCGCCCTCGGGCACCTGCAGCAGGTCAGCGCGGGTAATCCTGAGCCCTTCCAGTTTCCTGTCGATTTGATTCGGGCCGGTGAGGTATTGATTGAAGACCTCCTCGCACAGCGGCACCAGTGCCGGATGGCTGACCCAGGAACCATCATGCCCGTTGCCCGCCTCGCGCTCCTTGTCCTTGCGCACCTTGAGCATGGCCAGTTCATTGGCCGCCGGATCATTCTTGATGGGGATCTGCGCCGCCATGCCGCCCATGGCATGCACACCGCGCCGGTGGCAGGTCTGGATCAGCAACAACGAATAAGACTCCAGGAAATGGGTCGCCATGGATACCTGGCTGCGATCCGGCAGCACAAAATCCGGATGGCGGCGGAAACATTTAATCATGCTGAAGATGAAGTCCCAGCGCCCGCAATTGAGACCCGCCGCGTGCTCGCGCAATTCATACAGGATCTCGTCCATTTCAAACGCCGCCAGGATGGTCTCGATGAGCACCGTACAGCGAATCGTGCCGCGCGGGAGTCCGAGGACCTCCTGCGCATGCAGGAACACGTCATTCCAGAGCCGGGCCTCAAGATGCGACTGCATCTTGGGCAGGTAGAAATACGGCCCGTGTCCCTTTGCCATCAACGCGCGCGCATTGTGGAACAGACACAAGCCAAAATCCCACAGCGCTGCGGGCGCCGGGAAACCGTCCACCTGGACATGGGACTCGATCATGTGCCAGCCGCGCGGGCGCACCATCAATACCGCCGTTTGCGGGTTCAGCCGGTAACTCTTGCCGTTCGGCGCCGTCCACTCGATGTTTCCGGCGGCGGCATCACGCACGTTCACCTGGCCTTCCATCATCACCTGCCAGGTGGGGGAGGAAGCGTCTTCAAAGTCCGCCATGAAAACGCGCGCGCCTGAATTGAGGGCATTGATGACCATCTTGCGATCCACCGGACCGGTGATCTCGACGCGCCGATCCAGCAATGCCGGCGGAATGGGTGCGACCTGCCAATCTCCACTGCGCACCGCTGCCGTCTCGGGCAGAAAGTCCGGCAATTCCCCGGCATCGAGCCGCGACTGGCGCGCCACGCGCAGCGCGAGCAACTCCTGCACGCGCGGTGCAAAGCGCCGGATCAGATCCTCGACAAAGGCAAGCGCATCCGGTGTCAGGATGGTTTCGTAGTCAGGGGTGATGGCGCCGCTGATCACCAGGCCGGAGGCCGGCCGGGACAGGGTTCCGGTCTGATGGGTCATCGTGCGTGAATTATACCGGGTGCGCCGAACTCATGGCCACGAAAAGAAAAGCCCGCAGCAGGGAACAACCATGCTGCGGGCTTCGTGTACTGACAGACATCCGGTATTACCGGAGTTGTTCAGGATCAGGCGGCTTTTTTGCCAGTGCTGCGCCGCGCAGGCTTGCTGGCCGTGCGCGACTTTGCGACACGCTTCTCTTCCAGCTGTGCCACTTCGAAACTCTTCTTCATCCAGGCATTCAACTCGTCGCGGGTCTGCGTGACCACATCGGCGGCGGAACGGGAAATTGCCAGCCAGCGGTTGCCCATGTTGCCGGCGAATGCAGACTGTGCGGCGACCAGGCCGGAGTAATTCCCGCTGTCGGACAACAGGCGCGCCTGCTCGACATTGCCTTCGATCCCGAGGGTGGCGACGGACACCTGCAGTTCAGCAATGCGCTTGAAGGTACGGGCATGGATGGCGCCCAGATCTTCAATGGATTTCAGGGGTAACTTGGCGGGTGTGGCGAACGACTCAAAAAATGTGGTGTTCATGTGAACCTCCTGGCTAAAATTGCCGTTGTGCACTGCAACATTGTTGCAGTGCACAATAGACCATGCCAAGGGGCCTGTCAACCAAGTCCGAAACCGGTTGCGGGTTGACTATCTTCCTTATTTATTTCAGATGGTTACAGGAGGATAGGTCTCATTTTGTTCCGCCGCCCCGCTGGGCCACCAAGTCCCCAACCACCGCCGGATCCGCCAACGTGCTGATATCACCGAGATTCTCCAGTTCGTTAGCAGCAATCTTCCGCAGAATGCGCCGCATGATCTTGCCGGAACGGGTCTTCGGCAGGCCCGGCGCCCACTGGATGACATCCGGCGTTGCGATCGGCCCGATGACCTTGCGCACATGCTGAACCAGATCCTTGCGCAATTCCTCGGAGGGCCGGGTGCCGGCCATCAGGGTCACATAGGCGTAGATGCCCTGCCCCTTGATGTCATGGGGATAGCCCACGACGGCGGCCTCCGCCACGTCCGGGTGCAACACCAGCGCGCTCTCCACCTCTGCGGTACCCAACCGGTGGCCGGACACATTTATAACGTCATCAATACGGCCGGTGATCCAGTAGTAGCCATCCGCATCCCGGCGCGCACCATCACCGGTGAAATACCTGCCCGGAAACATCCTGAAATAGGTGTCCACGAAACGTTGATGATCGCCGAACACGGTGCGCATCATGCCCGGCCAGGGCCGCTTGATGCATAACGCTCCCTCCGCCGCACCGCTGAGTTCGTTGCCCTTGTCATCCACTATGCACGGCTCGACACCGAAGAACGGCAGCGTCGCGGAGCCCGGCTTGAGCTCGGTGGCACCCGGCAACGCGGTTATCAGGATTCCGCCGGTCTCGGTCTGCCACCAGGTATCCACGATGGGGCAACGGCCCTCACCCACCACGCGGTGATACCATTCCCAGGCCTCCGGGTTGATGGGCTCGCCCACGGAGCCGAGGATACGCAGGCTGCTGCGCTTGTATTTCCTGACCCATGCATCGCCCATGCCCATCAATGAACGCAATGCCGTCGGTGCGGTGTAAAAGATGTTCACGCTGTGTTTGTCCACCACTTGCCAGAAGCGCCCGGCGTCCGGATAGGTGGGCACCCCTTCGAACATCAACGTCGTGGCGCCGTTGCACAGCGGACCATAGAGAATGTAGCTGTGGCCGGTGACCCAGCCCACGTCCGCGGTACACCAGTACACGTCGCCGTCGTGATAATCGAAGACATAACGATGGGTGGTGGCAACGTGCAACAGGTAGCCTGCGGTCGTGTGCAATACACCCTTGGGTTTGCCCGTGGAACCCGACGTGTAAAGGATGAACAGCGGATCCTCTGATTCCATCTCCTCGGGCGGACAGCGGGGCGATGCCGCCTGGATGGCTTCGTGAAACCACAGGTCCCGCTCCGGGAACCAGTCGACATTGCCGCCGGTGCGCCGTACGACGATGACGGTATGCACGCCCGGACATTGATCCATCGCCTTGTCGGTGTTGCTCTTCAGCGCGGTCTTGCGTCCCCCACGCACGGTCTCGTCCGCCGTCACGACGACCTTGCAATCGGAATCGACGACGCGATCCTTGAGCGCCTCCGGCGAGAAACCGCCGAATACGACTGAATGCACGGCGCCGATGCGCGTGCAGGCCAGCATCGCGATGGCCGTTTCCGGGATCATGGGCATATAGATGGAGACGCGATCACCCTTCGCCACGCCCCGTGACTTGAGCACGTTGGCAAACCGGCACACGCTTTCGTGCAATTCGCGGTAGGTAATGCGGCGTGAGACTGCCGGGTCGTCCGCCTCCCAGATAATCGCGGTCTGCTCGGCGCGCGTTTCCAGGTGCCGGTCGAGGCAATTGTAGGAAACATTCAGGCGCGCGCCTTCGAACCAGCGCACGTAGACATCGTGGAAGTCCCAGTTCTGCACGCGGTCCCACTTGCGGGACCAGGTGATGAACTTGTCCGCCTGCGCGGCCCAGAACCCGTCCGGGTCCCGGACCGACTCCGCGTACATGGCGCGGTAATCCTCGCGCTTGAGATGGGCCTGTGCCGCCACGCTTTCGGGCACGGGATACGACCTGGGTTCGACCATTTGTCACTCCTCCCCGGAGCTACATCGTCCCGGCAGTGTAACCAAAGGGGGGGCGCCACGGGAATCCGGTTAAGATCCGGCACGATGACGAAAACTGGCCGCACCGTCCTGGTCCCCGCCGGCCTGTACCGGGCGATCAAGTACACCATCTACGTCCTGCTGGCGATCAATATCGGCATGTTCCTGTATACCGAATGGCAGGCGGCGCGGCACACCTTCCAGGACGGCGTCAGCCCCGGCGACGTCATCGAGGCATTCACTGCCACCATCGATACGGCCGCATGGGTGATATTGCTGCTGTTGTTCGAGCTGGAGACCTTCGTAATCCCGGATACGCGGCTGCGCGGGAACCTGCGCTGGGCCTTGCATGGCGTGCGCGCGTTTTGCTACCTGTTCATCGTCTACGCGTTTTATGGATATGTGCTTGAGTGCCTCGGGCTTTACCGCGTCCTTCCATTGGCGGCGGCCGATCCCTGCGCACTGGCGGACACGGGTGCGGCGCTGCTCACCGGTCTGAATGAATTCGTCGCACTGGACGCTGCCAATTGCGCCGGGCTCGCGGCTCCGTTCTGGCAACTGGCGCCGGTACCGGACGCACTCATCAGCACCGATGCAGTCCTGGGGGCTGCGCGCAAACTGGCCTGGACCGATGCCATCAACGCCGGCAACTGGCTTATCATCGTGCTGCTGTTGGAAATCGACGTGCGCCTGCAACTGGCAGGTCACCTGGGCGGGCGCCTGCTGCGCCTGAGCGAGCTTGGGAAGGCGCTGCTGTACTCGATCCTGCTGGCATGCGCGCTGTACTGGGGTTACGCCGGAACATTCCTCGATTTCTGGGACGCGTTCCTGTGGTTGGCGGCATTCGCACTCATCGAAATGAACGTGCTGGAGTGGCAGGCGGAAACGGTCGCGTGAAGCGATTATTAAATAAAATGTTGTGAGGACTCCAACATTCTGTCATTCCATATATTACGAGATACGCTTCACGAGATACGAGATACGTTTTTACTTCTTCACGTACTTCCGCTCGACATAATCATCCACAATCTTCCTGAACTCCGCCGCGATATTATCCCCGCGCAGCGTCGTCACCTTCTTGCCATCGACAAACACCGGGGCTGAAGGCACTTCACCGGTACCCGGCAGGCTGATGCCGATGTCCGCATGCTTGCTCTCGCCGGGGCCGTTGACCACGCAGCCCATCACGGCCAGTGTCATCTCTTCCACGCCCTGATACCGATCATGCCAGATGGGCATCTGGCTGCGCACATAGGCCTGGATGTTGTTGGCGAGTTCCTGGAACACCGTGCTTGTGGTGCGCCCACAACCGGGACACGCCGTCACCAGCGGTGTAAAGCTGCGCAGACCCATGGTCTGCAGTATTTCCTGGGCCACGATGACCTCGCGCGACCGATCCCCGCCCGGGTCCGGCGTCAGTGAAATGCGAATGGTGTCGCCGATCCCCTCCTGCAGCAAAACACCGAGTGCCGCCGTGGAGGCAACGATACCCTTGGATCCCATGCCCGCCTCGGTCAGGCCAAGGTGCAGGGCGTAGTCGCAGCGCGCGGCCAGATCCCGGTACACCGCGATCAACTTCTGCACCCCGCTGACCTTGCACGAAAGAATGATGCGATCCCGGGGCAGGCCCAACTCCTCGGCGCGTGCGGCACTTTGCAGCGCAGAGACGATCAGCGCTTCCTGCATCACCGCATCCGCAGAAAGCGGCTCGGACCGTTTCGCATTTTCGTCCATCATGTGCGTCGCCAGGTCCTGATCCAGGCTGCCCCAGTTCACGCCGATGCGCACCGGCTTCGCGTATTCGATGGCCTTCTCAATCATGGTGGAGTACTGGCTGTCTTTTTTCCGGCCGAAACCGACGTTGCCGGGATTGATCCGGTATTTGGCCAGGGCCTCGGCACACTCCGGGTATTTGGTCAGCAAAAGATGACCGTTGTAATGAAAGTCACCGATGATCGGAACCCGGCATCCCTTGGCCGCCAGGATGTCCCGGATGGGCGCGACCTGGGCGGCTGCCTCCTCGGTATTGACGGTAATGCGCACCAGTTCCGAGCCGGCGGCAGCCAATTGCAGGATCTGCGCGGCGGTACCGGCGGCATCCGCAGTGTCGGTATTGGTCATGGACTGCACCACCACCGGCGCGCCGCCGCCGACCTGGACGGCGCCGATCCTTACACCGACGCTGTTCCGCCGTGGCAGGGGATTTTGACCACTGGACTTCATTGGAATCTCCGGAAATACATGGAATTACCTGCCACCGAGGCAATTTAAGAATATCGAGTATCGAATATCGAATATAGAATGTCGAATGTAGCAGCACGTCAAAGTCATCGAAGTGACCCTGCGGTTATTCGACCTTCGATATTCTACCTTCGAATGAACACCGTTAGCCCTGATGTTATCGAGCATAGGGAACGGGAAAAAGGCCCGTCAAAATGAGATAATGCCTGTTTTATGCCCTTCTCCGACCGACACCAATTCAATCGCAGTGAACTGCTGGCCTGCGGACGGGGCGAACTGTTCGGCGACGGCAATGCGCAACTGCCCCTGCCCAACATGCTCATGTTCGATCGGATCCTGGATATCCGCTCCGACGCCGGCGAATACGGACAGGGATTACTGGTGGCGGAACTGGATATCAACCCGGAATTGTGGTTTTTCCAGTGCCACTTTGTAAATGACCCGGTGATGCCGGGCTGTCTGGGACTGGATGCAATGTGGCAACTGGTCGGATTCTACCTGGGCTGGACCGGGGCGCCGGGCCGCGGCCGGGCACTGGGCGCCGGGGCGATAAAATTCAGCGGCCAGGTGACGCCGGAGAACAAAGTCGTGACATATACGATCAATATCAAGCGCATCATCAAGCGCAAACTGGTCATGGGAGTCGGCGACGGTCATATGGCGGTGGATGGCAAATCCATTTACCTGGCCAGGGATCTGCGCGTCGGACTCTTCCGTACCGCCACCGAATTCGTCGAATAGGCGCGACACCATGCGCAGAGTCGTCATTACCGGCGTCGGCATCAAGTCCAGCATCGGCACCAGCCAGGATGAGGTGGTGGCGTCGCTGCGCGATGCCCGGTCCGGCATTGAACATTGCGCGGAATACGCGCGCCTCGGTTTCCGCTCCCATGTACACGGACCCGTCCGCCTCGACCTGGAGGCGCTGATTGATCGCAAGTTGAAACGCTTCATGGGCGATGCCGCAGCATTCGCCTACCTGGCCATGCGCGACGCCATCGCGGATGCGGGCCTGAGCGAGGAATCCGTTTCCGATCCGCGCGTGGGCCTGATTGTCGGCAGCGGCGGCTCCTCCACCGAGAACATGGTAGCGGCGGCGGATACGCTGCGGGAAAAGGGCGCGCGCAAGGTTGGACCGACCCTGGTGCCGCGGGTCATGGCCAGCACCTGCAGCGCATGCCTGGCCGTGGCCTTCAAGATCAAAGGCGTCAACTACTCCATCAGTTCCGCCTGCGCCACCAGCGCCCACTGCATCGGCAACGCGTGGGAGATTATCCAGAACGGCCGGCAGGACATGATCTTTGCCGGCGGTGGGGATGAGGTGCACTGGACCGGCACATTATTGTTCGACAGCATGGGTGCCCTGTCTTCGAAGTATAACGACCGTCCGCAGGCCGCCTCGCGCGCCTTTGACGCCAACCGGGATGGATTCGTGATTTCCGGCGGTGGCGGCATCCTGCTGCTGGAGGAACTTGAACATGCGCGCGCTCGCAACGCGAAAATTTATGCCGAGATTGTGGGCTACGGCGCCACCTCCGACGGCGTCGACATGGTGAAGCCGTCCGGCGAAGGCGCCCTGCGCTGCATGCAGCAGGCCCTCGCCACCGTGGATACGCCGGTGAATTACATCAATGCCCATGCCACCAGCACACCAGCAGGCGACATCGCCGAACTCGGGGCCATCCGCGAGTTGTTCGTGAACAGGCCGCCATACATCAATTCCACCAAGTCGCTGACCGGCCACGGCCTCGGCGCGGCCGGCGCCAACGAGGCCATCTTTTCGTTGCTGATGCTGAAGCATGATTTCATCTGTGCCTCGGCCAACATCGAAACCATTGATCCCGTGGCGGAGGACATGCCCATCGTGCGCAAGCGCATCGACAACGCCGGCCTGCGCACGGTGATGTCCAACAGCTTCGG